>NZ_JAKEVM010000177.1 GCF_022398475.1 Pseudoalteromonas shioyasakiensis
AAATAACTCTTTTTGCTCATAAAACAGGCTAATTACAAATTGTTCTGTGATCAAAGTACGGTAATTCATGACCAAGCAATATTTTTTTGGTATGTTTTAGCTAATTTTGATATTAGCTCTTGGTATGAGCTAACTAAACGAACAGGCAATTATGGTATTTTGGCAGGAAAAGCCCGCTTTTGGGCTGACTACAGAAGACGTACAAGTCTTAACCAATGCAAAAGAGTATCGCACTGAACTATTGCGTTTAATTGGTGCAGCGAAAAAAAGAATTTATATTACTGCTTTATATTTGCAAGACGATGAAGCTGGGCGAGAAATATTAACTGCGTTACATGAAGCATCACTTGCTAACCCTGAGTTAGAAGTAAAAGTACTCGTTGATTTTCACCGAGCTCAACGTGGTTTAATTGGTGCGGCTAAGTCTGATGGCAATGCCAGCATGTATTGTGATTTTCAAGAGCAGTATCAATCAAATGTTAAAGTTCATGGTGTTCCAGTAAAAGCCAAAGAGCTTTTCGGAGTCCTGCATTTAAAAGGCTTTGTGATTGACGACACATTATTATACAGCGGCGCAAGCTTAAATAATGTGTATCTGCAGCAAGACGAACGTTACCGTTTAGACCGCTACTTTTTAGTTCGCCAAGCTGGTTTGTGTAATTCGGTCATCGAATTTATAGAAACACATCTTTTAAGCTCAGCAGCAGTGCCACGTATTGATATGCGTCCACTGGTAAAGTTTAATGATATTAAAGTCGCGCAAAAACAATTGATGCGTGAACTTAAATCGGCAAGTTACGAAAGTGCTGCAGAAGCCAGTGCCGGTGAGTTGGGTGTGCGTTTATTTTTAGGTTTAGGACGCAGAAGTAATAAGCTGAATCGTTTAATTAAGTCGTTATTCGATACCACAGAGCAAGAACTCGTTCTTTATACCCCTTACTTTAACTTTCCTGCCCCATTAATGCGTTCATTACGCCGTTTATTGAAGCAAGGCAAGCAAGTAACTATTGTGGTAGGGGATAAAACCGCAAACGATTTTTATCTGCCGCCAAGTGAGCCATTTAGTAAAATTGGTGCATTACCTTATTTATATGAAACCATTTTATATAAGTTTTTAAAGTCACAAAAACGCCACATCAGTAATGGTAATTTGAATGTTTACCTTTGGAAGCATGAAAGTAATTCTTTTCACTTAAAAGGGATTTGCTCTGATAAGCGCTTACATTTATTAAGTGGACATAATTTAAATCCACGCGCATGGGGCTTAGATATCGAAAACGGTATTTTAATTGACGACCCTAAGCAGCATATTCTTGAGCAAATAGAAAATGAAAAACACGCTATTTTGCAGCACTGTCGTCGTTTGACAGGTCCACAGGATTTAGAGACGATGGATGACTATCCTGCACCGGTTAAAAAATTATTGGGGCAGGCTAAACGTGTAAAAGTTGATTTTATTATCAAACGTTTTATTTAATCGAAAATTAAAAAAGCAGCGAAAGCTGCTTTTTTGTATCTAGATATTAGCAATCTACTTTACTTTTGTTGAGCATCTAAAGACTGGCCGTTCACCTCTTTAGAGTCGTCGCTCATCAAGTATAAATATGTTGGCATTAAATCTTCAGGTGTTGCTAACTTATCTCTATCTTCACCAGGGTAAGCTGATGCACGCATCGATGTGCGGGTAGCACCTGGGTTAATACAGTTCACGCGAATATTGGTTTTACCCACTTCACAAGCCCACGTTTGCATCATACCTTCAACAGCAAATTTTGAGATTGCATACGCACCCCAGTGTTCACGGCCTTGGCGACCAACACCTGACGAAGTAAAAATAACAGATGCGCTATCAGATTTGCGAAGCAGCGGAAACATGAATTTAGTGATCATAGCTTGTGCAGTTACATTCACTTTCATGATGTTTTCAAAGGTAGAAACACAGAAATGTTCAAGTGGGCCCAATGAACCTAAAATACCAGCGTTATTGAGTAAACCATCTAACTTACCGAACTGCATTTCGATGGTTGCAGCTAAGTCACGGTAGTTTTGTTTTGTGGCACCTTTTAAATCCATTGGCACAATAGCCGGTTGTGGATAGCCTGCATTTACGATTTCATCATAAACACATTCAAGTTTATTGGTTGTTTTTCCAAGTAAAATAACAGTGGCACCATGCTTAGCATAAGTTAATGCGGCAACACGACCAATGCCGTCACCAGCACCTGTTATTAAAATTACTTTGTCTTTTAGCGCATTCTCTGCGGCTTTATAAGTATGCATAAACGTACCATCGATTAGATTTTTCATCATTTTACCATAGCAAAAAGCCAAGTTATCGAATTTATTGCAAATTAAGGTGGCGAAAATTGAAACTTTACGTTAACTTTAACTGGTCTAATGTCTCATTAATAACCTAATTACATTAAATTAACTTAGAATGAAGGTAGTAGAATAACTACTTTTAACCCTGAACACACAATAACAATAAGATTTGCGCGGAGCGAAATTATGAAAAAACTGCTACTCTCACTAGCCATTGCGTCAGCCATTACTGGCTGTGGTGGAGGAGAAACATTAGAAGATGTAAAAAATGATAATCCTCCTGTTCTCCCAACCGCGACAGTAAAATTTGACCCAGCGAATAGTGTAATCTCAGTACCGAATGATTTACTGATGAGTGGTACCCTTGATGGTACTTTAAACATGCCGGGTGAATTAGACGACAACAATGTCAGTGTTGAACGTGCAGCTTATGCTGATCCTCAGCTTGCACTTGGTGCCCTTGATGGCTGGTCAACACAAACTCCGTTTAAAATCGATTTAACTTTTCCTGCGGGTATTTCTCTTGATATGACTTCTGCTGCTTCACCAGGAGCTGTGCGTATTTTTGAAGTTGTAATGGGTGCAAGCCAAACAGATGAAACTTGCTCGCAAGTTCCAGCGGGTATTGCTTGTAAATTAGTGTCTGAATTAACCTTTGGCGTTGACTTCATTACCCAAGGCTCCGGTGATGCGGTTGCTGTTATCCCACTTAAGCCATTTAAAGCGGGCAGCACTTACATTAATGTTCTGACAACATCATTAATGGACTCAGAAGGGCGTTCAATTGAGCCATCTTCAACTTATGCACTAGTGAGCGAAGAGACAACACTTATCACTGATTCGCAAAAGTCACTTCAAGCGGTTATCAATAGCTACGAAGATGCTGTGACATCGGGTGGTGCCATCACAAAAGATGAAATTATCTATTCTGCTGCGATGACAATGCAATCAGCAGGTCAAGTACTTGGTACAGTAAAACAGCTGCTTGCAGCAAGTTTAACGCAAGATGCTCTACCTACGCCGATGGTGCAAATTCCTGAGCAACCTGTTATTACGGTTGAGCAAGTATTTGCATCACAAGGTGTTACAGGTTTATCACCTGTGTTTGGTGGTGTGCAGTATCAAAAGGGTAGCGTAATGTTACCTATGTATTTAGCAACACCAACAGGCACAACGGTCGATGATTTATCAGCGACTTATTGGCAAGGTTTGTGTGATAGTGGTGTAGCTGTGCTTGGTTATGCGGCAGCAGCCGGTGACTCATTCCCAACAGACCCTATTAGCGAAACTGATGGCCTTTGTATGGCGTTAAGTGATGGTAAGTTACGTGATTTAGGCTTAGATCAAACAAAACACTTAACTAAGTACAACACAATTCCAAAAACACAAAGCATTGCTAATGTGCCAGTGCAAATGACTAAACCAATTTTACCTGTGATCAATGCAATACGTGGTCAGTTAGGTATGGATGAGTTAGCAATGCCTGAAGGTGGTTGGCCTGTTGTTATTTTGCAGCACGGTATTACTTCTAAAAAAGAAGATATGCTAGCTATTACCGCACAGCTAACAATGCAAGGCTTTGCAACAGCTGCAATCGATCACCCTATGCATGGTGAGCGTGGTGTAGATGTAGACGGCGACGGTACTGACGACTTTAATGCCTCTACAGGTTCTGTATTAAGCTATATGAACTTAAAGTCATTATTAGTAGCGCGTGATAGCTTACGCCAATCAGTTGCTGATTTACTTGGCTTACGCTTAGGTCTTAACTTTACCGGTGCTGCTGATTTAAATGCACAAGATGTATCATTCTTAGGTCATTCATTAGGCTCGGTAGTTGCTCCAGCATTTGTTGCTGTGACTAATGCACCGCTAGCTGACCAAGTTGATCCAATGTTCAACGTTAAAAGCGTAGCACTTGCCAGTGGTGGCGGTGGTATCGCCAGCTTCTTAATTGAGTCAAATACATTTGGCCCATTTGTACAAGGCTCTGTATTACTTGCAGCAGGCACAGCTGAATCAGCGGAGTTTGGTGCTTATACTCAAAATGAAGCGCTATCGAACTGTGGTTCACTTGCGTCTAACCAAACGGCTTTCGTTACATGTGCTTATAAAGAGTACGTAAGTTCGTTAACAATGGCAGGCGAAACAGCAAAATTAGCTAACATTCAAAGTGTGATCACTCAGTTTGCCTTTGCTGCGCAAACAGCACTTGATAGCGGCGACCCATCTAACTACGCAGCATCTGTTGCAGCACTTGGCACGCCAGTATACATGAGCGTTGTAGTGGGTGATGGTGAAAATAACAATGCTGATATGGTTATTCCACCTATGGTAGCGAGTAACCCAATTGCTGGTAGTTTACCTCTTGCTAACTTAATGGGTTTATCAACGGTAGCTGAAACACAAGGTCCAACAGCTGATGCAATGAGTTATGTGGTTAAATTCACTAAAGGCCATCACAGTTCAGTGTTAACACCTGCTGCAACGGCAGATTCAGGTGCAACTGCTGAAGAAAGTGCGGCGGCAACTGCAGAAATGCAATTGCAAATCGCGACTTTCCTAGCTAGCCGTGGTCAGTATCTTCAGGTTACTAATACAGAAGTCGTTACTGAATAATCGGAACCTTACTAATTAAGTAATAACCAATTAAGTAAAAAGCCACATCATGTGGCTTTTTTTTACTTTAAAGCGTGGTAAATTGTGCCGATGCATTAATAAATGGAGAGTTTGATTGGAATTTTTATATGAATACGGGTTATTTTTTGCAAAGACCCTGACATTTGTCATCGCAATTGCTGTGATTGTTGCCATTATCATGGGCGCTGCAGTGAAACCCAAAGCGAAGAAAGGGGAGATAACGATTGATGATTTGAGTGAGCAACTTGATGATCTAAAACAAAGCTTTATCGAAAATACTCTTTCAAAAAAAGAGCTCAAGGCTCACCAAAAACAGCAAAAAGCTGAGACTAAAAAACAGCAAAACGACGAGCCTAAATCACGTTTATATGTAATTGACTTTAATGGCAGTGTTGATGCCCACGAAGTAGAAAGCCTACGAGAAGAAATTACCGCTATTTTAACCATTGCCGACAAAGAAAAAGATCGCGTGCTGGTACGCCTTGAAAGTGGTGGTGGTGTGGTACACGGCTATGGCCTTGCTGCCTCTCAACTACAACGCTTACGTAATGCTGGAATTCATTTAACTGTTGCTATTGATAAAGTAGCAGCAAGTGGTGGCTATATGATGGCCTGTGTGGCCAATGAGATTATTGCAGCACCTTTTGCAATTGTTGGCTCGATTGGTGTTATTGCGCAAATTCCTAACTTTAATAAAATCTTGAAAAAGAATGATGTTGATTTTGAGCAAATCACCGCAGGTGAATACAAGCGAACGCTAACTATCTTTGGTGAAAATACCGATAAAGGCCGTGAAAAATTCAAAGAAGAAATTGAACAGACTCACGGTTTATTTAAAACCTTTGTGAGTGAGCAGCGTCCATCTCTAGATATTGATACTGTTGCAACCGGTGAGCATTGGTTTGCTACCCAAGCGTTCGATAAAGGTTTAGTTGATAAGATTGACACAAGTGATGATATCTTATTGAGCCAAGCTAAAGAACGTCAAATTTATAAAGTTAAATACCGTATTAAGAAGAATTTAAGCGATAAGCTTGCTGTTGGTTTGAGTTCAGGGGTAAGTAAAGCGGGTGTTAGTTTAATGTCACGTCTTAAAGGCTTAAATCCATAACCAAGCACTATCAATAAAAAACCCGCTAACTTAGCGGGTTTTTTATGGGCTGCAGATAAGTAATTACTTAATTGACTTATGATAGTCCTCTAAATCTTTAGCGGCATTAGGGTCATTAAATACGTCCTCATCAAATTCACCTTCAGATTTTGCAACCACACAGGTAACCATACAGTCACCGGTTACGTTGACAGCGGTACGTGTCATATCGAGTAAACGGTCAACACCAATGATGATAGCAATACCTTCTACAGGTAAGCCTACTTGGTTTAACACCATGGCTAACATAATAAGACCAACACCAGGTACACCCGCAGTACCCACAGAAGCAAGTGTTGCGGTTAAAATTACCATTAAGTAATCAGAAATTGTTAAATCAACTGAAAATACCTGTGCGATGAACACGGTCGCAACACCTTGCATAATTGCTGTGCCGTCCATGTTAATGGTTGCGCCTAAAGGCACAGTAAACGAAGCAACTGAGTTGTGCGCACCTAACTTCTTGCTCGCAGTTTCAAGGGTAATAGGCATAGTTGCACTTGAGCTAGATGTACTAAATGCAAATAGGCAAGCGTTTTTCATCTTCTTTAAAAACGTAATTGGGTTAAGGCCGGTAAATAACTTTAACAAGACACTGTAGTTAACTAAACCGTGGAACAGAAGTGCAAATACAACCACACCGAAGTATAAAGCAAGGCTCTTAATTAGCTTTAAGTCGATGGTTGTAAAGAGTTTTGCCATCAAGAAGAACACACCATAAGGTGCAATGTTCATAAGTAAGGTAACTAGCTTTAAAATAACAGTATTTAAGTCTTCAAAAACATTTGCAACACGTTGGCCTGCTTTACCGCTAAGGGCCATAGCAACACCGAATAATAATGCAAAAACAATAACCTGTAGCATATTACCACTTGCCATAGCATCAATAGGGTTTGTTGGGAACATACCGATAATGACTTGCGCAAGGGTAGGTGCTTCTTTTGCACTGTAGTTAGCATCCGAAGGTAAATTGATTCCTTCACCTGGGTTAACTAATAAGGCTAAGGTAATAGCAACAGTAATCGCAATTGCGGTCGTTGCTAAATAAAGCAAAATTGACTTACCGCCTAAACGGCCTAATTTTTTAGGGTCGCTTAAGCTACAAGTACCACAGACTAATGATACAAAAACCAGTGGCACCACAAGCATCTTTAAGCTTGCAATGAAAATTTGACCACCAACATGGAAAATACCATCAACAAAAAATGCTTTAATTGGTAAAGAGAATAACCCTAGTGGAATAAGGAAATCGTCTTCACCCGCTAAAATGGCTTGAAAGATAAAACCAACGATTACACCTAGTACCATACCTACCATGATACGAGATGTAAGGCTTAAAGATCGTACTTTTGACATACACCCAGTCTATTTTTTTATAAATTTTGCCATAGACTACCAGCATGAAGATTTTTATACAGAAAAATTCGATAAATAGTTAAATAATTTCGTTGCCTTTAAAGG
>NZ_JAKEVM010000178.1 GCF_022398475.1 Pseudoalteromonas shioyasakiensis
GTCCGTAGACATCATGCGGTATTAGCAGTCGTTTCCAACTGTTGTCCCCCACCATAAGGCATATTCCCAAGCATTACTCACCCGTCCGCCGCTCGTCAGCAGAGTAGCAAGCTACTCTCTGTTACCGCTCGACTTGCATGTGTTAGGCCTGCCGCCAGCGTTCAATCTGAGCCATGATCAAACTCTTCAATTAAAAGTTTTTTGAAACCGAAGTTTCGTGCTCAATGAATTCTGTATAAATTGACTATATAGTCACTCATAAGAAATTGAGACTCTAAATTTGTTTGCTCCACTTAGTAAACTAAGCTTCGCTGTTAGAACTCAATCTGTACGAGTGCCCACACAGATGATTGCTTTATATTGTTAAAGAACGTTGCGACGTTGTCGCTAGGGATGCGTATAATACATCCTTAATTTTTCGAGTCAACACTTAATTTTAAACTTTCTTTTTAGACCGTTTTAAACCGAAGTTTTACTTAACTCTCTGCTACGTTGTTCAGCATCTTTCGTTGCTGCCCGCCGTGTCAGTGGATGCGCATTATAGGGATGCGAAGAATTAACGCAAGCACTTTTTGTAGAAAACTACTAAAAACTTACCTTTCGCGCAAAAAACAAGCTAAAGGCAGTAAAAAACACAGTTTGCTGTACAAAATACAGTCAACTTTTCTCGAGAGGATCTTAAGTATTATCGAAATTAGGTAATACGCAAGTTTTTAAATAAAAAAAAGCGCCACAATCTTAGTGGCGCTTTTATCAATCAACTCTGAATTAGTACAAGATACTATATAACTTACGACGATACTTAGATGCCAAGGCATCGCCATCAGGTAAAGAAGCGATAATTTCTAGATAGGTTGGTTTTGCATCTGCGTAGTTAAGATCTTTTTTAAGTACATTAAATAGCATCTCTAAAGCTTCTTCTTTACGACCCGCGCTATTAAGAGCATTACTTAGTTCTACTTTTATCTCTAAATCATTTGGGTATTTTTCAACTTTATCCTGCAGTGCTTTTATCTCTGGTGAATCTGTTGCTGCTAATGCTTGTTCACATTTTGCTTGGATATTTGTGAAATACGCATCACGTTCATTTTCTGCAACCGAATCTAATAATGCTTGTGCATCTTCTAATTTATGAATTTGAATACAGATATCAGCTAAAACTAACTTTACCCGTGTATGGTTTGGATCAAGCTCATAAGCCTGCTTTGCATAGTTAAAAGCATTATTTAAATCTTGATTGATTAACGCTTGCTTAGCTTGCTCTAGTAATAACTCGTGTTGAGCTGGTAAATGTTTGGCTAGCGCATCGCGAATTTGCTGCTCTGTTTGAGCACCCGGTAACATATCTACAGGCGCTGATTCTTTTAACATCACAAGCGTAGGTAATGCTTGTAAACCAATTTGCTGCGCAAGTTGCCCTGCAAGAGCTTGCTCAACATCACAATCTAATGTTGCTACTAATAAATGCTCACCATACTCATTTGCTATTTTCTCTAAAATTGCAGCTTGCTGATGACACTCTGGGTTTTGCGCAGAGTAAAAAGTAAGTAGCACTAGTTTTTCAGCGGACGTTTCACCCAGTGCTTGCTGCAAATTTTGCTGGGTAAGTTTTATCATATTATTCATTTGATCGATTGCACTATATAAGTATTTAGGTTTTTATATAGTGGCAAACATAACAATTACAAGCCCCACGGGTCGAGGTCATTATGAAATTATCTGCTATTTCTGCAGCTTTATTACTTCTTAGTCCATTCGCACAAGCAACAACGCTCGATTTAAATCTCAAAAAAACTATGCCTGAGATTGAAAAGCTTTATTTAGATTTACATCAATCTCCCGAGCTGTCTTACCACGAAAAACAAACAGGTCAAAAGCTAGCAAAGCAATTAAAACAGCTGGGCTTTACTGTTACTGATAATGTGGGTGGTTACGGCGTTGTTGGTATTTATGAAAACGGTGATGGCCCTACAGTAATGATCCGCACAGATACTGATGGATTACCAATTGTTGAGCAAACAGGAAAACCTTACGCCTCTAAAGTGACTGTAACAAATAATGCTGGTGCAACAGTTGGCGTAATGCATGGTTGTGGTCATGATATTCACATGAGTTCATTTATTGGCACAGCACAACAGTTAATGACACATAAAGATCAATGGCAAGGTACGTTAATGATGGTCGCACAACCTGCAGAGGAAGTAGGCGGTGGTGCAAAAGCAATGCTTAAAGAAGGGCTTTTTACTAAGTACCCTACTCCAGACCATGTTATTGGTTTACATGTAAGTGCGAGTGTTCCTGCTGGTAAAGTTAGCATGAAAACTGAGTATACGATGGCAAGTGTTGACTCTGTTGATATTACTGTAAAGGGTAAAGGCGGTCACGGTGCCTATCCACATACAACAATAGACCCTGTTGTGATTGCTTCACGTATTGTATTGGCACTGCAAACTATTACTAGTCGCGAATTGTCACCACTTGAACCGTCAGTGGTCACTGTTGGCTCAATTCATGGTGGCTCTAAACACAATGTCATTTCTGATGAAGTAAAACTACAGCTCACACTTCGCAGTTATAACCCTGAAGTACGTTTGCAACAAATCGCGGCGATTAAACGAATTTCTAAAGGTATCGCATTAAGTGCTGGCCTTGATGAAAGCTTAGCGCCTGAAGTATATGTACATGAAGATGAGTCAATTCCTTCGACTTACAATAACCCTGCACAAACCAATGTAGTGCGTTCAGCAATTGCTAATGCTATTGGTGAAGACAATGTTCTTGAAACTGAAGCTGTAATGGCTGGCGAAGACTTTGGTCTATACGGTCGTACAGAGCAGCACGTGCCAATTACTTTGTTTTGGTTAGGCGGTGTTGAACCGAGTCAATATGATGCAGCAATGCAATCTGGCGCAACATTACCTTCTTTACACTCAAGCAAGTTTGCACCTGATTACAAGAAGGCTCTTCCTACAGGGATTACAGCGATGAGTAATGCTGCGGTTGCCCTATTCAACAAAAAATAGTTTAGGCTGACTTAGCTCTAGGCTTAGTTTTTCTTTTAAAACGTCGCTTTTGCGGCGTTTTTGGTAACTGAGCAAAGACTTGGCTGTCGCACTGCTTGGCTTGCTCAACTAAAGCATGTAACTCTGCCAACAATGGTGTTAAAAATTGCTGATAACTCATGTGTTGCTCAGCTATATTCCCTAACGATGCTTCCCACTTAGCTGTTAAGTCAGGGCTAGCAAGCTGCTCTGGTAATGTACTTATAAGAGCTTTGCCTGTTGCGGTAGCTAGAATGTTTTTACCCTGACGCTCTAAAAAGCGTCGTTTAAATAAAAGCTCAAGAATACCAGCCCTTGTAGCCTCAGTGCCTAAGCCATCAGTTTCTTTGAGGATCTTTTTAATTTCTGGGTCTTTCACATAGCGGCTGATGCCTGTCATAGCACTCAATAAGGTAGCATCAGTAAAATGCGCTGGCGGTGTCGTCATTTTGTCTACCACTTCACCTTGATTGCAATGTAGCGACTGACCTTTTTCAAGTGGCGGTAAGGTTTGCTCATCTTTTAACTCTGTTTTGCCCATTAATGTTTTAAAGCCTAAGCTAACATCTTGCTTAGCAGCAGCTTTAAAAAGCCCACCCGCAATTTCAACCGTTACTTTAGTTTCGTTAAATATATAGTCTGGATAAAACTGAATTAAATAATGACGGCAGATCAACCGATAGATTTTTTGTTCATCACTATTTAATGATGCTGAGCGAAGCTGTTTTTCAGTAGGAACAATAGCGTGGTGAGCTGCAACCTTGCTGTCATTAAAACATTTACTCCGCTTATTGGTATCAGCTTGCTTGCAAGCTTCATTTACTTGACCTTCATTATTAGTGATGGCGGCAATAATACTCGCTGCATCTTTATGATGCTCTTTTGGTAAATAGCGGTTATCTGAACGAGGGTACGTAATTAACTTATGACGCTCATACAAGCTTTGACAGGTATCTAGCACCTTTTGTGCTGGCATTGAAAAAGCCTTTGCCGCATCAATTTGTAAAGCCGACAAGTTATAAGGCAGTGGCGCTTGTTGCTTTTTTTGCTTTTGTTCAAGCTCAACTACTTTCGCTGGCTGATTAGTTATGCGTGACACAACATTTTCAGCAAGCCCTCTATGTAATACCCGCCCTTCTTCATCTTGATAAGGTTCACATGCTTTACTTGGCTGCCACTTTGCAGAAAATACTTGCTGCTGCTGAGTTTCAAGATGAGCTAATACTTCATAAAAAGGTTTCGCTACAAAGTTAGCTATTTCATTATCACGATTTACAACTAGACCTAAAATAGGAGTTTGAACACGCCCAACAGATAACACATTACCAAACCCAGCTTTTTGCCCAGCAAGCGTATAAGCGCGAGTTAAATTCATGCCAAATAGCCAATCGGCACGTGAGCGAGCTAAAGCCGATACACTCAATGGAATAAAATCGCGATTCGATTTTAAATTATTCAGCGCTTTTTTAACTGCACCTAAGTTTAAGTCGCTGATCAAGAGTCGTTGAATTTGCTGTTTTTTAACTTGGCTAAGTTTAACCTGTTCGATCACTTCATCAACCAATAGCTGGCCTTCCCTATCAGGGTCGCCGGCATGAACAATTATATTTGCCTGCTTGATTAGCTTTTTTAATACAGTGAGTTGTTTACGTGTTTTTGATTTAGGCTTTAATTGCCACTGTTCAGGCACGATAGGTAAATGCTCAAACCGCCACTTTTTAAAACTTGCATCGTAGTCATCGGGTTCTGCTTGTTCAAGCAAATGACCAATACACCATGAGACACAATCACCATTACCTAGCTCTATATAGCCATCATGCTTTTTTTGTGGTTTTGGCAGTGCATCTGCAATGGCTCGCGCCAAGGATGGTTTTTCGGCAATGTAAAGTTTCATAACGCAACACTAAATACTGTTTTTATAAACAGTAGTCTAGCACAGGATTTTTAACGAAGAAACGCCTTATGCTTGCTGGCTTCGTCGAGTAAAGAGGTAGATAAGCGGTAGGTAACATACGACCACAGTACCAATATTGATTAGCGGTAGCAGGGTCTTGTACATGTAGGTGCTGTAAGACAAATCCCAAAGGTGGCGGTCAACTAAACGGAACAACTGTAGAATGGGCGCCATTATCACAACCAACTGCCCTAAAACACTTTGCCATAAGTAGACTTTATCTTTAATACCCAAGTAAGCAATGATTGCCATCCAAGCAATATCATTAAAAGCCCAGACTACATAGCGCCAGATATAGATATCATCAAACTCTCTTAAAGCAGAATAAATAAGAGTTCCATAAAGGAAAAAAGCAGCAGTAATGATAGAGAAATAAAAAGCGGGCCAATCTTTACGAAGGTAAAAAATAATAATAGCCGGGCTCAAAATGAACACCCAGCTATTGCTTAATATAACTCTAATTTCTACAAACCAATCAGGCAAAATGCAGTGCCTTAATCAGTTTTATCATCATCACCGCCATCACCATTGCCTGGCATATAGCTATATTTATCAACTTTTTTCATTTTTATACTCCATTACATATGTTAATGAAGTTTCACTTTAATTGATTTATTGCCTTACATCAATAGGGTCAGACTCGTGTGCTTTACCTTGCATAATAGAGATTTCAACACGGCGATTACGCTTGCGATCTTCATCGGTCACATTCGGTACAAGAGGCCTTGTTTCTGCGTGACCTACCACCATCATACGAGATTTATCAAAACCGGGCGCTTTTTCCATTTCACTGGCAACTGCCACCGCACGTTTTGATGATAAATCCCAATTATTAGTATAAAGTTCATTCGATACTTGGAAGTCATCAGTGTGACCTGACACGGTTATTTCACCCGGCACATCTTTTAACAGCGTAGCAATATCACGAATAATAGGTTTAAATTTTGGCTGTAAAAAAGCACTACCTGATGGGAATGAGCCATTCTCACGGATACGAATAATAATTTGCTGACCTAATGACTCGAGCTCAATCGCACCATCCATAATTTGCTGTTCTAGTTGCTGAGCAATTTTCTTCACAAGTTCATTTGTTTGTTCTTGATCAGCTGCTGAAATTGACTGTTCTAAAGCTTGTTGCTGAGCCGTACTTTGCGATTCACCACCACGTTTATTACCGCGCTGTTCTTGTCGACCACCGGCAGAGCTTTCGTCGCCAGCCTGAAACTCAAGCATTTGTTGCGTCATTTCTACGGTTTGTTGTTGAATCGTTTCAATAGGAGTGGGTTCAGGTTTACCCGGAGTGAACTCCATGGCAATGACCGAGGTTCCCTTTGGAATATCTTTTACTTCAATTTTATTTTGTACACCGAAAGCAAACTTCATGGAGCCGGCAATTTGCTTAAACTTCAGTACGTCCATTTCTGAGAAAGCAAGCAAGAGTACAAAGAAGCACATTAATAATGACATTAAATCTGCGAAGGTTCCCATCCACGCGGGTAAACCCGGTGGTGGACATTTGCACTCTTGATCTGACATGCCCTACTCCTCGGTATCAACTTTACGTTTTGATTCAGCTAAGTAGTTTTTCAAGATACCTTCAATTACTTTCGGGTTTTGACCATCTTGAATACCTAGTACCGCGTCGAGAATTAAACGTTGATTAAGCGCTTCCTCGTCTTTACGTAGCTCTAGTTTTACCTGAATTGGAATAGCAACAACGTTTGCTAAGAACGCACCATAGAGAGTAGTTAAAAGTGCAACCGCCATTGCAGGGCCGATTGCTTTTGGGTCATCCATGTTTGATAACATAGCAACCAAACCGATTAGCGTACCGATCATACCCATCGCAGGGGCAATATCGGCAAGTGATTTAAATAACCCAGCCCCTAGTTCATGACGGTTAGCTGTAAGAGAAATATCTTTTTGTAGGGTGGCACGAACAACATCAGCATCATGACCATCCACTAACATATCGACCCCTTTGCGCATAAAACCGTTGGGGATTTCGGCTTCTTCTAATGCTAAGAAACCACCTTTACGTGCTGAATCAGCTAATTCTACTGCTTTTTCAATTAATTCTTCTGGAGATTCGATTTTGAACATAAAGGCTTTTGCAGCGACTTTACCTATGCCCAAAAATTGCCCCATAGTGAAATTCGATAATACGATAAAAATCGAACCACCAAATACAATGACCACCGAAGGCGTGTTGTAAAACATTGCAACTTGGCCGTCACTACTTAACACCATCGACATAGCAATTAAGCCTATGGCACCAAGAATACCTATTATGGTTGCTAAATCCACATACCCCTCCAGAGGAACAATTACACGACACCCTCAGGTATCAAATTTTTATTATTAACTGCTTATCGGCAAGCAGTTGAAATACTTAAATCATTAAATGAATTAATTTTATTTTAATGTAAGATTTTTAAGCTACAAGTTTAAGC
>NZ_JAKEVM010000179.1 GCF_022398475.1 Pseudoalteromonas shioyasakiensis
AGTTTAGACGTCTATACATTTAGTTATAACCAAAATAGAGACAACCATAATAAAACGATATTTTAACTAAATTTACATTTATTTTACCTTTGTCCCCCTTCGCGAAAAATATCGTGGAGATTTACATAACAATCTAGGGATCATTATGACAACTAACAACAACTTGAAGAAGTGCGCAATTGCACTGAGCTTGACTGCGTTGTTTGGGACGACGGCAGCAATGGCTACTCCAAACCAACTAATGTCACCATCTATGCAGGAAACTGCGGCGAAATTACAAGGTCAAGAAGGCTTTGGTACACAATTCATCATCAAGTATAAAAACAACAGTGATGAAATGATGACGATGTCGGCAGCAGAACAAACGCCGACTATGATGAACAAAAAAGCAAAAGGCTTTGTTAAAAACTTCACCAGCAAAAAAGGTAAAGTAAAAGCGCAATACGTTCGTGCAATGGCGATGAGTAATCACCACGTTATGCGTGCTGATAAAAAACTTTCAGCTCAAGAAGCACAAGAATTCATGCAAGAGATGGTTGCATCAGGTAACGTTGAATACATCGAAATCGACCAAATGTTAAAGCCATTTGCAACGCCTAACGACCCACGTTATGACGACCAATGGCACTACTACGAGCAAGCAGGTGGTCTTAACCTTCCTACAGCTTGGGATACAGCAACGGGTAGCGGTGTCGTTGTTGCGGTACTTGATACAGGTTATCGTCCTCATGTTGATTTAAATGCCAACATCCTTCAAGGCTATGACATGATCTCTAATGTGTCTGTAGCTAACGATGGGGGTGGTCGTGATAGCGATGCACGCGATCCAGGTGATGCAATCAGCGCTAACGAATGTGGTTACACACATGGTGCGCAAAACTCAAGCTGGCACGGTACGCACGTTGCGGGTACTGTTGCGGCAGTGACTAACAACGGTGAAGGTGTTGCCGGAGTTGCTTACAACTCAAAAGTTGTTCCAGTACGTGTACTTGGTAAATGTGGTGGTTTAACTTCTGATATCGCTGACGGTATTATCTGGGCTTCAGGTGGTTCAGTTTCTGGCGTACCAGCAAATGCTAACCCTGCTGATGTTATTAACATGAGTTTAGGTGGTAGCGGTTCATGTAGCTCTACAACACAAAACGCTATCAACCAAGCGCGTAACAACGGCTCTGTAATCGTAATTGCAGCGGGTAACGATAACGATAACTCTGCAAACTACAACCCTGGTAACTGTAATGGCGTTGTAAACGTTGCATCTGTTGGTCGTAACGGTGGTCGTGCTTACTACTCAAACTACGGTAGCAACATTGACGTTGCAGCACCGGGTGGCGCGCAAAGCTTTGCGAATGATTCTGAAGGTGTGTTATCAACACACAACTCAGGTTCTACAGGCCCAAGCAGCGATTCATATCACTACTCGCAAGGTACGTCGATGGCAGCACCACATGTTGCGGGTGTAGCAGCGCTAATCAAGCAAGCTAAACCATCTGCAACGCCAGATGAAATCGAAAGCATCTTAAAATCAACAACTCGTTCTTTCCCTGCAACATGTACAAGCTGTGGTACAGGTATTGTTGATGCAGCAGCCGCTGTGGCAGCAGCATCAGGCACAACACCGCCACCACCAACAGGCAATGTGTTAGAAGATGGCCAAGCACTAACAGGTTTAAGTGGCTCTGCTAGCAGCCAAACTTTCTACACAATGGAAGTGCCAACAGGTGCAACTAACGTAACCTTCACAATGAGTGGCGGTACAGGTGATGCTGACCTTTACGTTCGTGCAGGTAGCGCACCAACAACGTCAACCTATGATTGTCGCCCTTATAAAGGCGGTAACAACGAAGTATGTTCTATCGATAACCCAACAGCAGGCACTTACCATGTAATGCTGAATGGTTACTCTGCATACTCAGGTGTTAGCCTAGTGGGTGATTTAACAACTTCTGGCGGCGGTTCAGGCTCAGGTTCACCACAAGCAGGTGGCGGCACAGTGACTGATATCTCTGCAAGTGCAGGTCAGTGGAAACACTACACACTAGAAGTACCAGCAGGTATGGCAAGCTTCACAGTAACAACGTCTGGTGGTTCAGGTGATGCTGACTTATTCGTTAAGTTTGGTAGCCAACCAACTTCATCTAGCTATGACTGTCGTCCGTACAAAAACGGTAACGCAGAAACATGTACATTCAGTAACCCACAAGCAGGTACTTGGCACTTAAGCTTAAATGCTTACCGTACTTTCTCTGGTGTAACATTGGATGCACAGTATCAACCTTAATAGTTGATCTCCCCAGTATCCCCCTGGGACTTTTCAGCCGGACTTACGTCCGGCTTTTTTGTACTTATATTGCTATTAAAGCTTTTCAAGCACAGCTTCAGCGCGGCTTACTACAAACTCTTTGTCTTGTTCAACAAACAGCCCTGTTACCGTTTGGTTTTCAACGATCATCGCATAACGCTTTGAACGTACGCCACCAAAGCCAGCTGTGTCTTTATCTAGACCAAGTGCTTTAGTAAAGCTTGCATCACCATCAGCTAACATACGAATATGCTCAGCGCTATGAGCTTCACCCCATGCTTTCATTACAAATGCATCGTTCACCGATACGCAGTAAATTGCATCAACGCCTTTAGCGGTAATTTTATCGGCTAGCGTAATAAACTCAGGTAGGTGAGCGTTTGAACAGGTTGGCGTAAATGCACCAGGCACCGCAAATAGCACCACTTTTTTATCTGCAAATAATGCCTCTGTTGATAGGGTTTGCATACCCTCGCTAGTTAATTCGCTAAGGGTTGCAGCAGGTAAAGTTTGGCCTTGTTCGATCATCGTGATTCCTTGAAAGAAAATAAGAGTACAGAGTATATACCCAAAAAATTGAATACCGCATGATTTAAGGGCAAACAATGCAAACCATTGCTCGCCCCTTGAAGAGTTATAAACCTAAGCTGGTTTTAATGGTGTGCATTTGCTCTTGTAGGCGGTGCTGAATATCACTAACCAGTGAGTTTGACTCACTTACCTGCCCTTTCATGCTCTGCATTGATTGGCTAAAGTTTTCGAGTAAGGCATTTTGCTGTTTAGCAAGCTCCATAGCATCAAACGCTACCTTGTTAGCATCTTGCGCGTTATCGGCAACGCCTTCTGAATTACGTTTAAGCTCTTGAGCATTTTGTGTTTGCAGCTCGGCATCAGTAGCCAGTGCACTAATTTGCTCTGATACCATGGTTGAGTTTTCACTTAGGCGGTTTAGCTGATTGTTGATATCATCAAGCGAGCCTTGCGTTTGTCTGGCAAGCTTTCGTACTTCGTCAGCGACAACCGCAAAGCCTCGACCATGCTCACCTGCACGTGCCGACTCAATCGCCGCATTCAATGCCAGTAGATTTGTTTGCTCAGCAATGTTTTTGATCACCTCAATAACTTGGCCAACATCATCAACGCCTTTTAATAGCTCTTTTAAGCTAGCTAGACCTTGCTCAACGCGCTCTTCAGTGCGAGAGCTTGCGGTTAACATGCTGTCGGCAAAGCCTAAGCTCTGCTCCATCGCACCAAAGGTTTGTTTGGCGTTATCAGCAACTTGACCATTAATGTTATTGACCTGCTCACCAATGTGTTGAATATCAGTAAGTAAACCTTGGTTTTGTTCAACCTGAGAGTGGCTGGCATCCGTTTGCTGAGCAATGGTATGTAAGTGCTCGCTCATCTCTAGCATAAAGTCATTAATAACCTTAAGCATTTGTGCTCGCTCTTCTGCCTCACCACGCTGGCGTTCAATCAATTGATTAAAGTAATGAGCAATTTCACCAACTTCGGTTTTCGGGTTTTTACTCTCAATGTTTTTAAGCTCATTACTTTCAATCAAGAAGGCAAAGCCATCACGCAATTGGCGCAAAGGGTTAAGCACTTGGTTACGCTGTACGAAATACACACCCGCGGCTAAAACCACCAGCATGCCAATGGCTACACAAAACACGATAAACACTTGTTGCTTAAGCTCGCTTTGTTCATCTTTTAGTTTTTGCTCTGCACCAAGTACCGTTGCTGAAAGCGCGCCGATTTGTTTACGAAGTGCTTGCATGCCAGTTTGTCGTTGCTCAGCTTGCTCAAGTGTTGATGCTAAATCACGAGGGAAACGTTTAGGCCAGCTTGTTAACTCAGCTTTAATATCACCGGCTAAATCTTCTGCTTCTTCACCAAAAAATAAAGCGTCTTCATCCACTTCACTCATTACACCTAGGTTTTCGAGTCTGTCGATTTTAGTAGCAAGGGCATTTAAGTTTTCAACACTTTGATTAAGGCTGTTTTTAGTGTCTTGATCAAAGTTGATCACTAACTTGTAAGTATATAAAGCAAGTGATGTCACTTCGCTGTAGTAGTCAGCAGCAAGTTGATAATATTCAAGCGCAAGCGCTGTTTGCGGCTCGGCTTTACTTGCATAGCCAATTAATGATGAGGCAGAGCCTGCCATTTGTCTTAACGAGTTATCGAGCAGTGCCATTTCGTTACCCGATAGCTTACCTAAAGCGCGATACTTACCGTTAATGTCTTTATCGAGGGCTGTCAGTTGGCTATTTAGTTGACCCGCTAGATCATTTGGTAGCTCAGCTAAATGCTGCTTTTTAACATCGCTTATCAGCGTTGAGGCTTTATTTAAGTGTTGGCTGTCACCTTGCTCTAAATAATCATCAAGGTAACTTTTTAAATCAATAATGATGGTGTTTTTCAGCTTATTATAAGCGTTATCTTGCTGCTCTAAGCCGAGTAAGGTTTGACTAGCCCAGAACAGGGTGGCTGCCAGTAAGATACTGGCGAGTGTGAGTAAAACGGCCAATAGCCGAGTAAATGATGACACGCGCATAAACGATATTCCCAAGTAACGTTACGCGCGTAGAATATTAACCTTTTATGACAATTTGATGTAAACCATAAAAAATAACAGGTAAAGGCGATAGCAACTAACCCAAAAGAGTTAAATAAATACCAATTCGCTTAATATTGCGGATGGTATCAGACCATTGCAGCTTTTACGTATACATCAAAGCGGTTCTTCTTGGTTTTGATTTGCATACTCGGGGGTTTGTCATTTAGAAATGGGGCGTAGTCAGGGCGCTTTACAACGACTCGCTTACTAGCAAGCGGATAAGCAAATTCTAATAGATCATCGGCATCGCTATCTCCGCCAACAAGCTCTTGGAATACTCGCATTTCTTTTTTAACTAGGGCTGATTTTTCACGATGAGGAAACATAGGATCTAAGTACACAACATCAGGAGTATCACTACACTGCGCCAGTAACGTATGACTAGAACCAAACACTAGGCTCATGTTTTCTTTCATCCAAGGGCCAATTTCAGCATCGTTATAGGCGCGTTCTAGGCCGTCAAATAATAGCGCAGCAACTACTGGGTGGCGTTCATGCAAAATCACTTTACAGCCTAGTGATGCCAGTACAAAGCCATCGCGACCAAGGCCTGCAGTGGCATCAAGCACCACTGGCGTGGCACCTTTGTTTAAGCCAACCGCTTTTGCGATAGCCTGCCCTTTACCACCACCGAACTTGCGTCGATGGGCTGCGGCACCAGTTACAAAATCAACATGGATAGCACCAAGCTTTGGCTCGTCCTTTTTTTTCAAGCTCAAGCCTTGATCGTCATAATGAAGCGAAAAGCCAGCATTTTGCTCAGCCCACTTAGCCAAACCAAAACGTTGCTCAATCGCATCTAAATAAGGACGCATTTCTTTAAAAGGACAATGAATTACCACGCAAAACTCCGAGCTATATTATTCGCCGCCAGTATAGCATGGCTTAAAATAGCTCGATATCCGTTTGTGAAGTCACATCTTCGGTCTCACTCGGCTCAGCCATTTTTTGTAAGCTAGCTAAAAGTTCACTACGCGATTCGATAATGTGCTTTAGCTGAAACTTTATAAACGATAAGTCTTCATTGAGTGAGGTAAATATCAGCTGAGTTTGTTTTAATTGCTGCAAGTGAAATGCGACTTCGTCACTGCTCGACAAACCACTTTGCTCAATAGACTTATTTAGCTCATCAAGTTGGGCGGCAAATTTCTCTACAGCATGTTCGCGCGAATCACTGTTTTGGTACATTTGATCAGATAGCTCATTAAACGAGTTACCAATTTGCTGCGCCTGAGTCAGTGCCCGCTCATTGTTTTCCATATCTTGTACTTTGGCGTTAGTCACTTCAAGGATATGCGGGAATAGATCTTTATAACGACCATAAAGCTGGGCATCATCAAGTGGCATGTTTTTGATCAGCATCGACACTTTAGGGTAATTAATAATAGTGCGATGGCTAAAATCAACAAAGCGATTTGCATCACGGTGTTTTTCGAGTAGCTCTTGCTCAAGTGGACACACCCCACCCTCAGCACTACAAAATACGCCAACATCTTGATACCAAAACGCCAGTACGACATCGAGCTCCATCGGATTAAAAAACTCAAACATATGCTCAGATAACGCTTTGATATCGTGTGCATGATAGCTTTGCCCAACGTAACGCATAATGCGACCCATATCACCTGAGTCTGTCATCGCGATTTCGGCAGTGATTTGCGCTCGCTCTACATCACTTTTAAGCTTTTTAGAGTGCTGACGATATTGATATAACACGCGAATACGTGCCATGAGTTCTTCAGCATTAAATGGTTTTACAATGTAGTCAGCAGCACCTGCGTTATAACCTTTTACACGGTCTGGTAGGTCAGCTTTACCCGATAAAAACATCACAGGCGTGTCTTTTGTTTGCGGGTTAGCTTTTAATTCGTTACATACCTCAAAGCCCGTTTTACCCGGCATTTCGATATCAAGTAAAATGATGTCAGGGTTGTACTTTAACGCCTGTCTTAATCCTTCGTCGCCATTTTTAGCATGGATCAGTGTGCAAAAGCCCGATAGCGATTCCTCAATCACATGATGGATATATTTATCATCATCAATGGCTAATACAAGTTTTGACATGCTTAATTCCTATAAACTCTTTTTTAAGAAGGATAGTACGAGAGCGTGATTTTGCGAAGAAATATTAATAAAAAAAGCG
>NZ_JAKEVM010000018.1 GCF_022398475.1 Pseudoalteromonas shioyasakiensis
ATATTTCGGATAATAAACGTAAGAACAGTGGGTTAGCTTAACTTACGAGTGTAGCTTTGCGGTTGTTTACAATTTGTCAACCTTGAATTGCCATGCTCATTACCTTAACCTTTATTTTAATTGAACGTTCAATCAATAAAAAATTATGCCGAAAGTTGGAATGGAACCTGTTCGTCGTCAGCAGTTAATTGACGCCACAATAGAGTCGGTTGCAGAGCTTGGTTTGCAAGGCACCACCATAAATAGCATTAGTAAAAAGGCAGGCTTATCGTCTGGCATTATCAGTCATTATTTTGGTGGTAAGCAGGGCTTAATTGAAGCCACTGTGCGTTATTTATTGACCAGCTTAAAGCAAGCACTTTTGAATCAAGTAACGCCACAAACTAGTCCAGAGCAACGATTAATGTTTATCGTTGAAGCAAACTTTTCGCGTATTCAGCAGCAAAGCAATAACACCAAAACTTGGTTGAGCTTTTGGGCGCATTCAATGCACGACGCCCAGTTGCATCGCTTACAAAACGTAAATAGTAAACGTTTATTTAGTAACTTATTAAGCTCATTCAAACAGTTAATGAGCGATAGCGATGCCAATTTAGCTGCTGAGCTAAGTGCAGCCATGATCGATGGTTTATGGCTAAGAGCCGTATTAAGTAAGTCAGACCAAGATCAATTCGAAAATTGTGAGCGTTTAGCCAAAGACTACATTCGTTCACTGATAAAACAGTATGGAGCCTAAAATGACCACACCTGTTTACGAAAATTTTATTAATGGCCATTTTTTAAAGAATCAAACTGGCGATACCTTTGCAGTTAAGAATCCTGCAACGGATGAAGTGATTTATCACGTTGAAATTGCTGATGAGTTTATTCAAAACGCGGCAATCGAAAGCGCAAAACAAGGGTTTGCAGCATGGTCTGCAATGACGCCAATTGAGCGTAGCCGTATTTTATTAAAAGCCGTGGCAATCTTACGCGATCGTAACGATGAACTGGCAAAAGTAGAAGTACTTGATACGGGTAAGCCTTGGCAAGAAGCCGAGTGTGTCGATGTTGAAACTGGCGCCGATGTTATTGAATATTTTGCTGGTCTTGCTCCTGCGCAAGTGGGTCAGCAACAAATGGTTGGCAATGATTTTTACTACACACGTAAAGAGCCTTTAGGTATCTGTGCCGGTATTGGTGCATGGAACTACCCACTACAAATTGCTTGTTGGAAATCAGGCCCAGCACTGGCTGCAGGTAATGCGGTTATTTTCAAACCTTCTGAAGAAACACCACTTGGTGCAATTAAACTTGCAGAGATTTTCATCGAAGCGGGTGTACCTGCTGGCGTATTCAACGTTGTGCAAGGCGCTGCTGAAGTAGGGCAATGGTTAACAGCAAACCCAAATATTGAAAAAGTGTCTTTCACTGGTGAAGTAGGCACAGGCAAAAAAGTAATGGCAAGCGCTGCTGGTTCACTTAAAGATGTGACCATGGAGCTTGGTGGTAAGTCACCGTTATTAGTATTTGATGATGCCGATGTATCACAAGCTGTTAGTGCGGCAATGTTAGGTAATTTTTATACGCAAGGCGAAATCTGCACTAACTGTACGCGCATTTATGTACATAAAAATGTTTATCAGCAGTTTATTGATGAGCTGAAAACACGCACTGAGCAAAATATTATTGCTGGCGACCCAATGGATCCTGAGGTGAATTTAGGGGCGCTTATCTCTAAAAAACACCAGGAGCTAGTACTTGGCTATATCGATAAAGGTATTCAAGAAGGCGCAACCTTATTAACCGGCGGTAAGGCACTATCACCAGTATCTGCGCCAAACGGCTACTTTGTGGAACCGACCGTTTTTGTCGACTGTAAAGATGACATGACCATAGTTAAAGAAGAGATCTTTGGCCCGGTAATGAGCGTGTTGGTGTTTGATGATGAAGATGACGTTATTCAGCGTGCAAACGATACGCACCTAGGCTTAGCCGCAGGCGTGTTCACTAAAGATATTCAGCGTGCACACCGCGTTATCCACCAGTTACAAGCCGGTATTTGTTGGATAAACAGCTATGGTAATTCACCTGCAGAAATGCCAGTAGGTGGTTACAAGCAATCAGGTATCGGCCGTGAAAACGGTATCGAAACTTTAGATCACTATACCCAAACTAAATCGATTTATGTGGGTATGAGCAATATAGAGAGTCCATTTTAATGAGTACACAGAACTATGATTACATCATAGTCGGTGCTGGCTCTGCAGGCTGCGTGTTGGCAAACCGACTATCAGCAGACCCTTCGAATAAGGTGTTATTACTTGAAACGGGTGGTAGTGATAAAAGCATTTTTATAAAGATGCCTACCGCGCTATCAATCCCAATGAATACTGACAAATATGCATGGCAATTTCATACCGAGCCAGAGCCATATTTAGATAACCGTCAAATGCATTGCCCACGAGGTAAGGTGTTAGGTGGCTCATCATCGATTAACGGGATGGTCTATGTACGTGGTCATGCCAAAGATTTTGATGAGTGGCAGCAACACGGCGCTAATGGTTGGGATTATCAAGCATGTTTACCGTACTTTAAACGTGCGGAATCATTCTACTTAGGTGGTAACAGTTACCGTGGCGATAACGGCCCATTAGGGGTTAATAACGGTAATGAAATGGCTAACCCGCTTTATAAAGCCTTTATCAAAGCGGGCCAACAAGCAGGTTATGCGCAAACTGATGACTACAATGCAGCCCAGCAAGAAGGTTTTGGGCCAATGCATATGACGGTAAAAGACGGCGTAAGAAGCTCTGCTAGCCGTGAGTATTTAGACCCAGTTAAGTCACGTAAAAACCTAACGCTAATCACCGGTGCCTTAGCTGAAAAAGTTCTGCTAGAAGGCAAAAAAGCCGTTGGTGTTGAGTTTTCAGTGTCTGGCTCTAAGCAGCAAGCATTTGCAGCAAAAGACGTTATTTTAAGTGCGGGCCCAATTGGCTCACCGCATATTCTGCAATTATCAGGTATTGGTGATAAAGATATCCTGAGCGAAGCGGGGGTTGAGGTTAAACATCACTTACCAGGTGTTGGTCAAAACTTACAAGATCACTTGGAGTTTTACTTCCAATATAAGTGTAAGCAACCAATTACTTTAAACGGCAAATTAGGCCTTGTTTCAAAAGGGCTAATTGGCGCTCGTTGGCTATTAAACCGCTCAGGTTTAGGGGCGACGAACCATTTTGAATCATGTGCATTTATTCGCTCAAAACCGGGTGTTGAATGGCCAGATATTCAGTATCACTTTTTACCAGCTGCCATTCGTTATGACGGTAAAAGTGCCTTTGATGGTCATGGCTTCCAAGTTCATGTTGGGCATAACAAACCAAAAAGCCGTGGTGCAGTAACGATTAAGTCGGCGGATCCACAGGTTGCACCTAAGATCCAATTTAACTACTTACAGCACCAAGATGACATTGAAGGCTTTAGAGCTTGTGTACGTTTAACTCGTGAGATTATCGAACAAAATGCGTTTGATGAGTATCGCGATGGTGAAATTCAACCCGGTAAAGATATTCAAAGCGATGAAGAAATCGATGCGTTTGTTCGTCAAGCGGTTGAGAGTGCTTACCATCCGTCATGTTCGTGCAAGATGGGTGAAGACGAGATGGCCGTGGTTAACTCGCAAACTCAAGTGCACGGTATCGAAGGTTTACGGGTTGTAGATTCATCTATTTTCCCAACCGTTCCAAACGGTAATTTAAATGCGCCAACCATTATGGTGGCAGAAAAAGCGGCGGACCACATTTTAGGTAAGCCTGTGTTATCGGCATCAACTGCAGATGTTGCCATGGAAAAACAATGGCAATCAACGCAGCGTAGTTCGGAGATCTAATAAGGCCACCCGCAGTTTCGGCTGTGGGGCTTGCAGTGGCGCGCATCACGAGTTGTTTGTGGTGCGTTAATGCGAGGAATAAAACTGGAGAAACAATGAAGTATTATTACTTATTTTGGGGGGGTAACTATGACCTTTTGGCTTAGTGCTGGCATCATTTTTACCCTGTTAGCAATTGCGGTTATTTTATTTAAATGGGGTACGGTAAGGTGTGTTGGCGTCACACCGGTTAGAACGTTTACGTTCATTGCAATTTTATTTACATCGGGCCTAGATGTTGGCTTGATTATGTTTCCACTGACAGAGTTTGCAGGTTATGCAGACATAAAAGCAAGCCCAGAGTATGCGTTTGCCAATCCATTAGCCATCGAGTTTGGTTTTTGGGGCTTCTTGATCTGGGGATTTTATTTCCTTACGTGCTTTTATTTCTGCGTAATAGAACCTAAAGTAAAATTCTTTGAAATTGCTTGGGTAAAACTAATTAATAACATCGTTATTATTGGTACATGCGCATTTACTGCATTTTTACTGCTGTCGAATTTACCTTGGTATTTACCGTCGCTTGGTGATGGTGAGTCAATTATTCCGACATTCTACGTAATGGTGTTTGCAGCGATTTGTTTTGCTGTTTATTCGAGCACAGACATTAAGTATGTACGCTTTTTAAGTATTTCTACTACTTGGTTGTTTATCGCTTTAATCGCATTTATGTGGTTCGGTGCCTTTGTGGGTTCTGATGCACAAACATCAGCATTTGTTGATAACCTTGCGTTAATTGGCAGCTACTTTGGCAACATCAATGAGTTTGTATTACCACTGAATGATTACCATGCCTTCTACCTGTTTTGGTGGTTTGCTTGGAGCATCATGATTGGTCAATTTACTTCGCGCTTTGTGGGTGGCTTAAAAACTTACCAAGTGCTGGCGGCTATGTTGATTTTCCCGTCTATTCCAATCGCTATCTGGTTTAGTGTTTTGTATCAATATCATGAAGCGGGTATTGCAACAGCAGGCCTGAAAAACATCGCTATGGTGTTTGTTGGTGTGGTGTTTGTGATCAACTCACTTGATTCTTTGATCCGTTTATACACAGATAACCTAAACTTAACGGTGAAGCGTTTAGGTAAATTTAATTACATTGCCTTAAATGTGGTGGCGCTTTCATTATTAACCCTGCTGTTTAAGTTCGACTTTTTACAGATCCAATGGGTTGGTGCGCTCGTTATCGCGTTATTTTTCGGCTGTGCTGTGTTTATTGGCTACAGCAAGTTAAAAACAGTGAAAAATATCGAAGGCTCACCAAAAGACAACAAATTAGATTACACAAAAATAGAAACAGTTAGCTAAGGGAAACCAACATGACAACAAGACAAACAGTATTAGCAGCAGCGTTGCCATTGGCATTACTATCGACATCAGCTATGGCTGACTTATCGACTACGGTTACATTGGCTTCAGATTACACCTTTAATGGTGTAAGCCAAACCATGAATGACCCCGCGATTCAGGGGAGCTTAGATTATGCCTTTGCAGATTCAGGTATGTATGTAGGTACTTGGGCTTCAAATGTAGATTTTGGCGATGGCACAGACATCGAGTGGGATGCGTATTTTGGTAACTATGCTGAGTTAACTGACGCTCTTAGTATTGATTATGGTATTGCTTACTACTCATACCACGGTGAAGATTACTCAAGCGATGGTAATTATTTTGAGACTTATGCAAAGTTTGGCTATACCAATAGCCTAGGTTTTACAGAACTTAACTTCTGGTACGCTTGGGATTACTTCGGTACCGATGCTGGGCATGTGATTTCTATGCTTGCCCATACCTTTGAAATTGCCCCAAATCATGCAATTCGTGCCAGTTTTGATGTATCTAACTCATTAGATGGCAATAAGTTTGCTTGGGATGGTAATGATAAGTCATACAACCATTATCGTTTAGCCTATCAAACAAGCTTTGCAGGTTTTGATTTTGAGCTTGCAGGAGAAAATACCAGCCTTGACTGGGATACCGCAGATGAGCGCATTGTCGCGTCTATTTCACGTAGCTTTGATTTATAAGTAGCGTTTTGCTAGCGCAGCTTTAATAAAAACGGCTAACCTTTGTTAGCCGTTTTTTTATGCTTAGAATATGGGTATTAAATCTCTTCGCCTTCGTGCTGCATCGCTAAATCATCAAGCTCAGCAAGGGTGTAATCAAAGCCACTGGTATCGACTTCGTAGCGTATTTTCACGCCATAACCACCTTGGCAAAGACTCGCAGTGACTTTAGCCACTGACCAATGTTTAAGCTTGTTTAAAAACCGATTAGCGGTTTGCTGTGAGTCAAAGCGATAACTGACTTGCGATTCCATCTCTTTTCTAGCCTAAATTTTTTCGAGAGTGTATGAAATTGCTCTGTTTAAATCAATTGCTCATTGAAAAACGCCAATGTGCGTTGCCATGAAAGCTCCGCCTGTTTTTCATCATAACGAGATGTAGAGTCGTTATGAAAACCATGATTTGCTTGTTCATACATGTGCATCGTGTAAGGCACTTGATGCGCTTTTAAGTCGCTCTCATATTCTGGCCAAGTTGCATTAACGCGGTTATCAAACTCAGCTAAGTGTACTAGCAGTGGGGCTTTGATATTTTGTCTCAGCTCTTTAACAGCCGGAGTGCCGTAATAGGGTACGCCCGCATTAATTAGTTTGCTATCAACTGCAGCTAGGTAGTTAACCATATAACCACCAAAGCAAAAGCCTACCGCACCGAGTTTACCGTTACTATTTGGGTGTCTTTTTATGTATTCAGCTGCGGCGATAAAGTCTTGTTGGATTTTTTCTTTATCCATAGAGCGCTGCATTGCGCGGCCTTCATCATCATTACCAGGATAGCCACCAAGAGGGTGCAATGCATCTGGCGCAAAGGCAATAAAACCGGCTTTGGCAAGGCGGCGAGCAACATCTTTAATATAAGGGTTTAAGCCTCTGTTTTCGTGGATCACTAATACTATTGGGAGCTTGCCCGTTAAATTAGCGGGTTCGACTAAATAGCCTTTACCTTCGCCGTGACCTTTAAACGAATCAAAGGTTTTATAACTGGCTTTAATATCAGGGTCATTAAAGGATACTTGCTCAGCTAATGCGTAGTTCGGTAGTAAAGCGCTACTTAGCATTGCCATTGAATAGCCAAGGGCAGCTAAGCCACCCAGCTTTTTCATAAAGGTGCGACGGTCCATTAAGCCATGTGCGTATTCATCGTACCAATCGAAAGCTTCTTGGGGAATGTGGTTATGGCGTTGCTCAGTCATACTTATATCCTTTAAAAACGAGTTAGGTTTATAACTTTAGCTGAAATATCAGCGATTAACAGCCAGTTGTTTTGTTTGCATTACTACGTCCATAAAGCGGCGTTGCCAAATAGCCTTAAAGGCTTTGTTAAATAGGTATAAAAATATTAGCGGCATTAATAACAGCTTTAAAATCAGCAGTGACAAGATATTCAAAAAGTCGATAAATAAGTCTTCGACGGCAGCCACCATGTTGCTAATACCAGAGGTGACGGTATCGATAATTTTACTCACCTGCGACGATTGGTCTTGATTGAGTGATGCGTTAAGGTTTTCTAGTTGCTTGTTTAAGGCGTCTTTGTCTAGGTTCAGCTGTCTTTGCTGGTTTAGTACCGCATTAAACTGCGCTGTTAATTGCTGCTTTTTATCAAGTAATGGCTTGGCTTGTTCAAGCTCAGTAAAGGTCAGTCGCTCAGACAAGCTGCGGGTTGCTTGAATCGCTTCTATTTGGGCTTCGACCTCTGCTAAATCACCTTTGAGCTCAGTGGCTCGCTGGTGGTTCTTAATCTGCTGCTCATTTAATAGCGAGAGCTTGTCGAAGATGGTTTGTTTTTCACTATCGACCTCGGCTTTTAGCTTGGCTGATAGGGCAGAGGTGTTATTTGCACTACTATTCACCGTCTCGACTTTTTCGCTTACGATTTCACTTTGCTGGTTTATTTGCTCATCTAAGAATACTTGGCTCACGAGGCCTGTTGTAAGCACCACAGCAGGCACTAAAAAGCGAATTAAAATAAGACTCGCCATAATTTTATGACGTAAGTTGGGTAAGAAGTTACGCCATTCACAAATAAAGTATGCGACAACCGAAACTGTAAAGAGACTGCTAAAAATAACCCCAGAAGAAATGGTGTATAAAATGCGTTGTAAAAATAACGAGCCTATAGCTAAGCGCATAGCATCCGACATGTATTCAGCTAGGTCATTTACTGGGTCGAGTAGTTGTGCAGGTTGAATACTCGCAATACCAATGCCCACTTCGGCTGATTGCAATAGCGAAATAGCAGCGTTAACTGTACGTGATGAAGCGTACACTAGGGTTGATTGTACTAGGGCGCTGTCGATAAAGCGCATAATGAAATGGTTATAATGCTCTAGCCAACAAAGAAGTAGCAGTATTGTAAGAGATAAATACTTGATAATATGTTGTTTAGTTAGCATAACGCCCCCGACAGTTAGTACGCTTCTTCACGCTACACTATTCATAGCTGTTGAAGCAATCTAATAGGATTGAATTATTTTTCCGATTAACTGTCTATGAATTGCTATTAACCGCTTTAGAGGAAATATGAAAGAACCTGCATCAATTGGCCAGTGCTGTATTGAAGATTTAGATCCCGTGCAAGACTTAGGTCGCTTAGTCTCTTACTTACGTTCAAACCTAGTGACTCATCTTGATGATGCTTTAGAGGATAAAGAGCTAACGTCGGCTCAGTACATTGTGGTTGTGCTACTTGCGCGCGGTAAAGTAAATACCTTGGCTGAGCTTTGTGAGCACATGGTGTATGACCGTGGTGCCATGAGTCGATTACTTTCTCGTTTAGAAGACAAGGGCTTAGTTGCTAAAAAGCAGTCAGTTGAAGATCGCCGTTCAACTCTTTTATGCCTGACTGAAAAAGGCCAACAGCTTTACCCAGAAATTTTACCTACTGTAAATGATATCTATCGCAAAGCACTCACAGGCTTCTCTGATGATGAGCAAGAGCAACTCGCAAGCTTATTGTTTAGAGCAATTCATAATTTAAAAGCATAAATTTCTCTAAGCGGTACATTGTCGCTGTAGACGCATTTTGATAATATAGTTGCCTAGGCATTTAATTTTAACAAGTCCGGGTTGTTATGTTTGAATCATCTTTGCTTGCGCAGCTTCACGCTCAATTTCCAGCTCATCAATTTAGCCCCGAAGGTTTGTCGGTTGTTCACACAGGCCGCTTTGCCAATGCCATTGTTTATCGTTATAAAGACGCGAAATTTGATTTAATTATTAAAGATTTTCAGCACAGCCCATGGTGGGTGAGAAAAACCATCGCGCCGCTTTTTATCAATCAAGAGTACAAGGGGCTGGCACGCCTGCAAGATGTAGACGGAGTGGTCGATAACTTTTGTCGTTTGTCATCAATTGCTATTGCTTATGATTTTATTGAAGGCACGCCACTTCGCCAGCTTGCCTTGCAACAGCAGCATTTACCGAGTGAGTTCTTTAAAGAATTTGAGCGTTTGGTAGCAAAAATGCATCGCCGCGGCGTGGTGCACCTCGACTTACGTAATTTAGGTAATGTTATTTGTTCAAAAGACGGCAAGCCTTACATTATTGATTTTCAGTCAGCGATTCGCTTTGCACGCTTTCCTCGCTGGTTACAGCGTTTTATGCGTGGTGCCGATATGAGTGGGGTTTATAAAGCATGGCATAAGTTAGCCAAAGACTCGTTACCGCAAGCAAAGGCTGATTATTTGCACGACTTTAATCATGTGCGTAAGCGTTGGATTTTTAAAGGTTATCCGATTCAACGTGCCTATTTATGGTGTAGCGGGGCTGTAACTCAGATTCTTAATTCTGAATTTGTTCGCAGTATATTAGATAGATTGTAAAAAGCGCGCTTGCACGCGCTTAGTGGGGAGAACTAGTATTTAGGCCAACCATTCGCATCCCAATTCAGGGTGCTGATGAGCAATTTAGGGGTACCATTATCACCTGCATCATAGGCATGACGAACAATCACATCGGTATTTAAAATGTCTTGTCCACCTGGACCTACCCATTGGCTATTACCCGCATCAAGAATGCTCCCGCCGCTGGCTAACATGTCGGTACCATTTTTATCTAGGTATGGGCCGCGGATGTCACTAGAGCGACCATACGCAATACGGTAAGTACTATTCGTGCCATCACAGCATTTGCCAACTGAAACAAACAAATAGTAATAGCCTTGGCGATACACTATGGTAGGTGCTTCGATGCCACCAGAGCGACTTGCTAAAGAGTAGATTTGACCAAATGGTTTCATGGTCATTGGGTTAATACGCGTTAGTTTAATACCCGAATTCCATGAGCCAAAGGCAAGCCAAGGTGCTCCATCTTTTGCTACCACGAGATCGGGGTCAATGGCGTTATAATTATTGCTATTGGTCGTGTTAATTACTAAACCATCATCACGCCAATCACCGGCTGCCACACTACTTGCTGAGGTAAGGCCAATAGCGCTAACACGTGAACCAAAGGTCGAAATCGAATAATAAAGCCAGCTACGACCATTGTAGCTTTTTAATTCAGGCGCCCAGACATCAATTCCATCATGATCTGGCACATAGTTACTCCACCAGCTTAAACCATTTGAGAAAATTGGTTGCGCATCATTCCAATCTACACCGTTGCTTGAATATTTACCGTAAATACCAGGGCCTGTTTGAAAAACCCACCAAGTGCCATTTTCATAGCCAAGTGTTGGATCGTGGGTGACTAAATTACCTGTAAGTGGCCAGTGGTCTGCAGCGCCATTAGTTGTGGATGGATCCCAAGGGGTTGATTCAACATTAGCAAGCTTGGTTAGCTGCCACTGCTGTGCATCGCTGCCGTTATAGCTCCACTGGCTAATATTTGCGCCATCGTTGCCATCAAAAGCATATAGGTCAAGAGCCTTACCACTGTGATCGTTAATAAAGCTGTAATAGCCGCTACCTTCCTCATTAATTTGCCAGTGTTGGCTGGCAAGATTAGCGTACTCATATTGCACCACATTGCCGCCATCGGCGGTCGAGAAGTCAAACACCTCTAGGGCTTTACCACTATTTAAGTTAATAACCGAATAGTTGCTGCCACCTATGTTGGTGATTAACCAGCGCTGGGTGTCGTGATTAGTGTCAGCCCACTGACTAACATTTGCACCGTCGTTGGTTTGCGCGCTGGCTACTTCAACAAACTTAGCACTGTACTTTGATTTAATGGTGTATACGCCATTATCAATCGCATAAGCACTGGGCAGTATGAGGGTTGTTGCCAAGCTGAGTGCAGCTAGGGCTTTTTTTGAAAGTATCATTGTGTCTCCAAATCATTGTTATTGAGCTTTCCTTGTGTGTTCTGCTCCTTGGATGAGTTTTGATCTACAGCTACTAACTCAGTTAAGAGTATTGGTGCAAATGAAAACCATTTATAATACTTTATTATATTATTACTTTTGTAAAGGTGGATGGTAAAAATAATTAACAAAAATTTTACCTTTCACGATTTTGGAAGGGACTTTAGTGTTTAGCTGAGATACAAAAAAGCCACTCAGTGAGTGGCTTTTCGGATGTTATTGAGTAATAAACTGGCTGGGAATATCCCATTTGAGGGTATGCAGTTGGCCTTGCCAAGTTTGGATGGTGATCCACAGTTTATCATCTGCTGAGATGGATTTAGGAGCTATCGCATGGGCGTGCTGACCATGATTGGTGCCATGCATTATGCCTTCTTCATCTTTAGCAAACTCCGTTAGTGCTAAAGGTGCTTGGCCAATATTTAAATACGCCTGACGAACATTGCTTATGTCACCTTGATTAAAGGCGATAAAGAAATCTTTCACATACTCATTGTGGTGTGAGTACGGGGCATCTTCATTTAGCGGCATCGGGGCGATTTTAAATTCGCCCGCTTGTTGCTCTTGCCAAAGTGCAGGAAACTGAGGGTTTAATGACTGATAAATAAACCATACAGGTAAAGCCAGTACCACAGCATGTAAAACATACTTTTTACGTTGCCACCAAGTTGCTTGTAAACGAGCCATTAGTTTGCCTCCTGAACGTTATTCACTGGCGCTGATTGGCGCGCTTTTACAGGTTTGTTATTTACTAATTTTGCGGCATACATCATAAAACCAGTGATCGACATACCACTTAAAATTAAACCAAAGATAAACCAGATAACCTTTGTCCACAGACCGCCAATGTTACCGTAATGCAGCGGATCGGCGATATGTGAAAGGGTGAGTAATCCCGACATGGTTTCTGGGCTTTTACTTGCTGCAATTTCACCTGTCCAAGGATTGATTGAAGTTGAGTAAGCGTAGTTATCGTAGAAAATAGTATCGCCACTGCCCATGATATTAAACATGCCGCGGTTATGCTCTGGCAGCATCACATAACTAGGTTTGAAATCTGGGAATTTCTCTTTGGTAATAGCCAGTGCCGCTTTTAAGTCGGTTGGCGGTGTTTGTTTATCCGCAGGTAAAGTTGACACTGCCACGAGCGGTGCGTGCTCTTCAATGTCTATTTCGTTATGCCACATGATGGCTTGCACTAAATACCACAGACCTGTGAGTGCCATTACTACCATAAACCAAATTGACCAAACACCACTTAGGGTATGTAAATCTTTTAGAAAGGTTTTTTTACCTTGGTTAAAACGTAGTTTTGGCTGACTAAATGCACGCCAAAAGTTTTTATAAATCACTAAACCAGTTACTAGTGCACCTAAAATAACAAAGGCCATGGCGCTGACGAGGTAGTAACCTATGCTGTAACCTTCTTGCCAAGGGAAGAATAACCAGCCGTGTAGGGTACGCATAAATTCAATGAATGAGATAGTGTCATTAACCGCTTGTACTTCGCCGGTGTATTGATTGACATAAGCCACAGCATAAGGTTTGTCGGTATCAGTGAAAATAACCGCATTAACCAAGTAAGGCTCATAAGTAAGCACGCTCATTACATCGGCAGTCGGGTAGGCTTTTTCAACGCTATTAATAACTTGATCAACACCAAGTGCAGGTAAATCATTTGGGTTGTTTGCGCGTGCCTCACTGTTGGTGAGCCAGGTAAGCTCATGGCTTATCACAGACACAGTGCCTGTGACACAGATAAAGCAAAATAGCACCCATACAGGGAGTGAAAACCAACCATGTAGTTGGAACCAAAGACGTTTACTCATGGTAAAAATAGCCCGACGTTAATTGATGATAGTAATTGTTATCATTTAAATTGTACTACAATCTTTTGAACAAACACAATCTCTGTCGACGAGCTGCAAAAAAGGCGCTTTAAGCGCCTTTATCATTAGTTTGATTGAGGGTAACAATTCGTTGTGGGAAAGGAATTTCGATATCCGCTCCTTGAATTGCTTTAAATACATTGCGGTTCACCGCTAATTTGGTCTCAATAATTTTGGTGGTTGGCACCCAAAAGCGATAGCTCAAGGTAACACCGCTCTCAGCAAAGCGCTCAATACCGACTTGTGCATGAGGAGAGTCACTAACTAGCTCATGCTCGTCTAACACTTTTTCGATAAGCTCAATAGCGAGGTCTGCATTGGCATCATAAGCGATGTCTATTTCACCTTTAACTAATGAATAGCTAAACGAATTATGTAAAATCTCACCAACAATATGTTTGTTAGGAATGGTGATTTCGACTTTTTCTTCGTTAATCAAAATTGTGTGACCAAGCTCAATGGTTTTAACTTGCCCACTCACGCCTTTTACTTCAATAGTATCGCCAACAACAAATGGCCTTGTTGCAATGATGGCAAGGCCCGCACCATAGTTTGAAAGCATGCCTTGCATTGCTAAACCAGCACCTAAAGATGCAGCACCAATGGCAGCGACAAATGGGGTCACGCTAATGCCAATTTTGCCAAGGGCAATAACCAAGAACATAATGATCAGCAATACTTTGATGACATTACTGACAAAGTTGGTGAGGGTAATATCGATATTGTGACGCTGCATGAGTCCAGCAACCATATTCGATACTTTTTGCGCAATCCATAAACCAATAAATAGAATTAAGATGGCACCTAAAATTTGCATACTGTAGGTGACCAAATATTCCATGATCAGATTGTAGTATTTTTCGACTTGCTGTATTTCTGAGTCAATCATGTGTTTTCCTAACAAGGTTACTGCGAATTCTGACTATACCAGAACATGCTGAATAACAGGATAAAGTATCGGCACTATTATCGCGCTGAGTAGCGCACTTAATGCCATCGCCACAGAGGCAAAGGCACCTGCTTTTGGCTGATCACTAATCAGTGATGCTGTGCCAATGGCATGGCAAGCGGTACCAATGGCAACACCTTTTGCTTGGGCGTTGCGGATATTTATCAGCGAGAAAATCAAATTACCAAATATAGCCCCAAGTACGCCAATAAAAATCACCATGGCTGCCGCCAAAGAAGGAATCCCCCCCAGTGACTCAGTTACTAATAAGGTGATGGGTGTTGTTACAGATAAACTTGCTAGGGATGCGCTTAGCTGAGCAGGGGCAGCAAAAAAATAACATATTAGCGAGGCGACCAAGGTGGCATTGATCACCCCTAAGCTACAACTTATGAGGATTAGCAGTAGGTTCTTTTTTACGTGGATAAATTGCTGATAAAGCGGTAAAGCCAATGCCACAATGGCAGGCTCAAGCAACCAGCTTAAAACTTTACTGTGCTCGGCAAAAGGCTCATAAGGGAGCTTAAATGCCACTAACAACGCTGCAGTTAACACAATTGCCCAGCACACAGGATTACTAAGCGCTTTGGCAGTGGCATGCTGGGTTTTCGCGTTTAAAAACCGCAGTACTAAGAAAAGCGCAATAATGCACGGAACGCAGAGCCACCATAAACTAACTGTCATTTTCGCGGCCCTTAAAATAAGCGATAACAGCGCCTATGAGTAAAACACTGGTCAGTGGCACGACAATAAAAATAGTTAGTAATAAAGTCCAGTTCTGCGAAATTAAACCTAGGTGCTCAATAATGCCAACCCCTGCAGGGATGAAGAACAACGGCATATAATTAAGTAAAGGGCTGGCTGTTGGTTTTAAATGTTGTTCTTTAACGAGGCCCGTTAACAGTAGCACGAGAAGTAACACCATACCGAGTAATGGGGCAGGGAAAGAGCTTTCAAGCAAAGCCGTTAAAAACTTTGCAACGGCTAAGCAGGTAAGAATAATGACACTACTGATAAGGTATTTCATAAGTCAGGATAATTGCGAATAAAGTACAACTACATCATACCCTTGTCAGTTGTACTATGCGACTTTAGCTTACCATGATTTGGCATTATTAAATTGAATATCCTCTGCACCTTTCGCCTTTGCAATCGCCTTTTTAGTATTAGGGTTCATCAGTAAGCGAATTTGACTCCAGGTTTCTTTAGCGAGAATTTTACGCTGCTGTGAACGGTAGCTTTGCTGAGTAATTCGTTTAATTGCTGCCAGAGTATCTGGTGAGCGCGCTAGTAGGGTTTCTAGTACAGCATCGGTTTGTTTATCAACGTCATCAGTGAGCTGTGTAACTAAACCATACTCCTTAGCATCTTCAGCAGAGATTGGCCCTGCATGACTTGCTAACCAAAGTGCTTGATCACGCTTCATTAAACCTGCAAGCACCACGTTAGCTCCCATATCAGGGCATAAGCCCCAACGAGCTTCCATGATCGCTAATTTAGCGTTTTTATCGACGATGCGGTAATCAGCACCGAGTGCGATTTGCATACCGCCACCAAAGCAGTGTCCGGTTACTTTCGCAATCACCGGAATACTTAAGTCTTGCCAACCTAGTACAACTTTTTGCGCTAAGTTTTGGTTTCCTGGTAACCACTTGAATAAAAGCTTGATGATATTGCTTGGCTTTTTCATCACCGCAGCAACATCCAATCCAGAGCAAAAGTGTTCGCCTTCACCAGAAATAACCACCGCACGTAAACTGCGATCACGTTTAATTTTTTTGATTACGTTTGAAAGCTCGACAAACATGGCAAAACTGAGTGCATTTTGTTTCTCGGGACGAGCAAGGCTAACCCATGCGACTTGTTGTTTTATTTCTAGTTTTATCATGGTAACTCCTCTGACCTGTTTGCTAGAGCTTACGAGTTAATTACAACTAAGTAAAGAATTGCTGATGTGTCGCAAGTAATCATTATATTTTCCAAAAATGGGTAACCTTGTCATATATTTAGTTACAAATTGGTGTATATTTTTAAAACAAAGATGCTAGTTCATCGCTAGTTTGATTTTGTGATTAGTTAGATACTTTCGCAAAATCCCATGACACGACTAGACTTAGCTTTAAGTCGCGCAACAAGGAGTAAATATATGCTGATGCGCAAAACAGCTCGCATAACTAAACAATCATCTCGTTCTTTGGCTTTTGCTGCAATTTCTGTAGCATTAACAACTACATTGGTTGGCTGCTCAGATGATAAAGCACAACAACAAGCTACGCCGCCACCGGCCGTATCAGTATTTAATGTCGTCACACAAGAAGTTGGTAATTACCGAGAGTTTGTCGCGCGTACTGAAGCATTCCAAGAGGTTGCTATTAGAGCCCGAGTTGAGGGTGAACTAATTGAACGTCACTTTAATGAAGGTTCATCGGTCGAAAAAGATCAGCTTTTACTGCGTATTGACCCATCAGAGTACCGCTCTACTGTGGCAGAAGTTGAAGCTGACTTAAAAAGTAAAGTTGCCGCAGCGGGCGCCGCTGAACGTGATTTAAAACGCGGCAAAGATGTGGCCGCGCAAGGTTTTATTTCACAATCAGACCTCGATAAACTAACCACTAATTTTGAGCAAACCACCGCAGCTGTTAAAGCCGCAGAAGCTGAACTTGAAAAAGCAAAACTTAATCTAAGTTATACCGAAATTCGTGCGCCGTTTGCAGGGCGTATTGGTAAAGTGAACTATGATGTGGGGAATATTGTTGGGCCATCATCCAATGAGCTTGCGGAGCTGACCGATGTAGACCCAATTTATGTAAGTTTTCAGGTTGAAGAAGCAGACTACATCTCTTATCGCCAAAATCATCAAGCACCGTCAGATAAAGACCCTCGCGATGTGCCAATCGATTTAACTTTACGCTTACCGAATAATTCGACCTTCCCTGATAAAGGCGAACTTGATTTTGCTGATACCAAAATTAACCGCAACACAGGCACGGTTGAGCTAAGAGCCGCTTTTGATAACCCAGATGGCATTGTCATGCCGGGCTTATTTGTCACCTTGATCGTTGAAAGCACCAATAAACAAGACTTGGCACTCATTCCTCAAGTAGCGGTACAAGAAAACCAGCAAGGTAAGTTTGTGCTCGTTGTTGATAACGAAAACAAAGTGGCTATGCGGATTGTTAAACTTGGTCGTCGTATTAATGCAATGTGGGTTGTTGAGTCAGGCTTAGAGGCTGGTGAAAAAGTCATTATTGAAGGTTTACAAAAAGTTCGCCAAGGCGCTGAAGTGAAAGCTGTTGAAAAAAATGTCGATGAAACAACCGGCACTATTTCTAGCAAAGCTAACTCTTAGGAGTGAGATATGATCAGTAAAACTTTTATATCTCGCCCAAAATTTGCCTTGGTAATTTCGATTGTTATTACCATTGCGGGTTTAATTTCAATGGCCTTGCTGCCTGTGAATATGTATCCGCAAATAACCCCTCCGCAGGTACAAATTAGTGCTAGTTACCCAGGTGCAAGTGCGCAAATTGTCGAAGAGTCGGTGATCCGGCCCATAGAAGAGCAGGTTAATGGTGTTGAAGATATGATGTATATCGAATCAACATCGTCGAATAACGGCACGGCCAACATAACTGTGTATTTTAAGGTCGGCACAGATACAGATATTGCCCAAGTTAACGTACAAAACCGTGTGGCACTTGCAGAAGCAGGCTTACCTGAAGAGGTTAAGCGCCAAGGTGTGTCGGTTAAGAAAAAATCGAGCTCGATGCTACTTGGTATCAACTTGTACTCTAACCAAGAAAATATCGACGCTATTTTCTTAAGTAACTATGCAACTAACTATTTAACCGAGCCACTTGGCAGAATAAATGGAGTTGCATCTGCTGAGGTAATGGGTGAACAAACCTATTCAATGCGTTTGTGGTTACGCCCAGATCGAATGGCGTCACTGGGTTTAACTGTGTCAGAAGTTCAAGCTGCGCTGCAAGAGCAAAATACTATCGTAGCAGCAGGTAAACTGGGGGCTGCCCCCTCTGCACCGAGCCAGCAATTTGAATATTCGATTCAGGCAAAAGGGCGTTTAAAAACCCCTGAAGAGTTTGGGCAAACCATCATTCGCTCAAGTAAAGATGGTAACTTCGTGCGCTTAAACGATATTGCCCGTATTGAATTAGGTGCGGCAAGCTACAGCACAACAGCAAAGTTAAACCAGCAAGACACTGCATTCTTAGTTATTTATCAGCTAACAGAAGCGAATGCGACACAAGTGGCTACCGATGTAAAAGCACGTATGGCTGAGCTTGCTAAACAGCTACCTGATGGTGTTGAGTACTCAATTCCTTATGACACTACAGAGTTCATCAATCGCTCGATTGACGAAGTAGTTGTAACCCTTGTTCAAGCGGTTGGCTTAGTTATTTTAGTGGTGTTTTTATTCTTACAAAATTGGCGCGCTACGCTCATTCCAACGGTGGCTATTCCGGTATCCTTGGTGGGGACTTTCGCGTTTATGATGATGATGGACTACTCCATCAACTTAATCACCTTGTTTGGTTTAGTGCTTGCAATAGGTATCGTGGTAGATGATGCCATTATCGTTATTGAAAACGTTGAACGAATACTTAAAGAAGAAAAGCTGCCAATTAAAGAAGCGGTTACCAAAGCGATGGAGCAGGTATCGGGGCCGATAGTGGCAACGACCTTAGTTTTGCTTGCGGTGTTTGTGCCAGTAGGCTTTATGCCGGGAATAACCGGGGAGCTTTATAAACAGTTCTCGGTGACGATTTCTTTTGCAGTACTCATTTCATCTTTAAATGCACTGACATTAAGCCCTGCTTTGTGTGCTTTATTGTTAAGTGAAAAAGCCATGAAGCCGATTAAATGGCTAGCACCATTCGAGAACATTATTACTCGTTCAACTAATGGTTACAGTAAAGTTATTAACTTTATCCTCAAACGTACAGCAAGAATGGCATTGTTTGCAGTGGTTATTTTTGCTGCTGCAGGTTGGTTGGTAAAAACGGTGCCTACAGGCTTTGTACCAGCAGAAGACCAAGGCTTTCTTTTTGTTGATGTGCAATTACCAGATGCCGCAGCTAGCGGTCGTACCCAAGATGTAATGCATAAGCTGGGCGACATTGTAAAAAATGAACCAGCGGCAACCGACTTTATTGCGGTGTCTGGTTTTTCATTACTCGGTGGTGCGGGGTCTAATAATGCGCTTGGTATCGTAGTACTGAAAGACTGGGAAGAGCGAACTAGCCCTGATCTTGGTTTACGAGCGGTACTAACGCGCTTAATGGGGCAGTTCTGGGCGATGCCTGATGCGCAAATCATGGCCTTTAACCCGCCTGCAATTCCGGGGCTTGGTAACAGTGCTGGCTTTGAGTTTAGGTTACAAGATAGTGAAGGGCGCGAGCCTGCAGAGCTTGCTCAAGTTTTAAATGGCTTAATTTATGAAGCGAACCAGCGCCCAGAGCTATCAAATGTTTACAGTACATTTAGAGCCAATGTGCCGCAGTATTTTCTTGAAATTGACCGTAATAAGGCAAAAGCTCAAGGGGTCGCGCTTAGCGATATTTTCTTAACTTTACAGGCGCAACTGGGCTCATTATACATTAATGACTTTAACCAGTTCAGTCGTACTTACCGTGTCATCATGCAGGCGGAAAGCCGTTTTCGTCAAAACCCCGCAGACTTACAGCACTACTACGTGCGTAATGATGAAGGAGCAATGGTGCCGCTCACTACATTGGCTAAACTTGAGCCAATTCTTGGCCCTACAAGTTTAACGCACTTTAACTTATACCGAAGTGCAAGCATTAGCGGACAACCTGCGGCGGGTTATGCTAGTGGTGATGCTATTAAAGCAATGCAAGAGTTGGCTGAGCAATTACCAACAGGCTATGTGTACGAGTGGGCTGGGCAGTCTAAACAAGAGATTGAAGCGGGTAACATGGCGCCAATCTTGTTTGGCTTAGCGGTAGTATTTGTGTATCTATTCTTAGTAGCGCAATACGAAAGTTGGACAATTCCGTTTTCGGTCATTGCAGCGGTACCGCTGGCGTTATTTGGTGCCATGCTTGCGCTGTATGTAATTGGTATGGAAAACAACATCTATGCACAGGTTGGTTTAGTGCTACTGATTGGCTTGTCCACCAAAACCGCCATTTTGATTGTTGAGTTTGCTATGGAAGAGCGCGCGGCAGGCAAAAGTATTTTTGAAGCGGCTCTTAACGCGGCAAGATTACGCTTTAGAGCGGTGTTGATGACGGCACTGTCGTTTGTACTTGGCGTATTGCCGTTGGTGTTTGCAAGTGGCGCAGGGGCAGGTAGCCGAATATCGCTCGGTATTACCGTGTTATTCGGGATGTTAGCTGCAACCATTTTTGGTACCTTGCTTGTTCCTCTATTTTATACGCTCGTGCAATCAATGCGCGAAAAAATAAAAGGCACAGCAAGTGCTGAGTAAAATCTGTTATTAATTACAAAAAAGTCAGGGCAACCTGGCTTTTTTTTTGGTAAAACTCAAAAGAGGTTTGTTATCATAACCAGATTCAAAGCGACACACATGTGCAGAGGTTTAAGGAATGGCTGGTCCACGCTTATACAGTGAAGAAGAAGTAACTCATCAGGCTTATGATATCTTTTTAGAATTAGCGCCTGATAATTTAAGCGAGCAAGATATTGTTGATTTTAACGAGCACAGAGAAGAGCTTGGCTTTATTGAAGAAGGTGAGCCTGACGAGCAGTGGCAAGATTTTGTTGCACTCGAAATTGAACCTGAGCTATTTGTACAAGTCTTAGTAGGACTAGAATTCGACAATCAAGATATCTTGTTTGCGAAAATTTTAATTAGCCGAGACAAAGATGCACCGTTTTGCCACATTCTTTGGAAAGATAGCGAATAACTCTCCAGCCGATGTTTGACTCTACTTTTAGTTGTTTTAATTCAATAAAACGAATTATTTTGCCCGCCCTGCTAGTTTGCAGTTGGCAGGCTTTTGCTGTTGATCCGTTTGAAGACTTCCATGAGTACGGCCAATTATCAGAAGAAGAAATCCATAAAATTCATAAAGGCGAGTTGCTGTACGGAGATATGGAGTTTGGTTTTATGGTAAGCCGTGGCAATACCAACTCAACCAGCTTCAAACTTAAAGGTAACCTATACCAAGATTTCGAAAAGTGGCGTAACCAATTTAAGCTCGATACTTTATACAAACGTGACCGTAATGAAGAAACTGGTGATGAAGAAGTCTCTGCTGACCGTATTTTTGTATCGGGCCAAGGTAACTATAAGCTAAATGTGAAAAATGAGTCATTTTTCATATATGGTGACTATGAGCGAGATAAGTTTAGTGGTCTTGAGTTTAAGAGCACCATAGCGACTGGTTACGGTAACCGCATTTACCAAGGCAGCAAGAATAAAGTCGATATCGATGTGGGCCCTGGTTTATACCGCTCGGTGGCTGATCAAGAGACTGCAACAGAAGAAGATGAAACAAAAACAGGTTATCTGCTTCGTTTAGCGCTGCAGTGGGAGCGTACGGTCTCTGCTCGTACTCGCTTTAATCAAGATGTCAGTTATGAACAATCATTGTCAGGGTTAAACTCGCGTTTAAAGTCAGAAACATCCCTGATCAGCAAAATTATGGGTGATGTATCACTCAAATTTACTTACATGTATCGCTATAACTCAAAACCAGAGGAAGATAAGCTCAAGTACGATTCTGAGCTGAGTGCAACCTTTGTTTATAGCTTTTAAGAGAATACTTCAGAATGTATCAACATAAACAGTACGCTATTTTTATTTTTGTTATCTTAGGCTGGATTGGCGCCTTCATTGCCTTAGCTTGGAACTTAATTGGTGCAGATATTCCTCTTATGGTGTTTAGCGCTATCTTAGTGCTGGTGGCCTTTTTGTTTCATGGCTTAACGATTAAGGTGAGCGATAAAACAGTAAGCTGGGCATTCGGTCCGGGTGTATTTGGTAAAACAGTGACTTTTGATGAGATTGAATCAGTTCGAGCGGTAAGTAATTCATTTCGCCATGGTATTGGTCTGCGTATCACGCATGATGGCTGGGTTTACAGTGTATCTGGATTTAGTGCTGTTGAATTGGCAATGAAAGATGGCACGCACTATCGCTTAGGGACAAATGACCAAGAAGGCTTACTTGCTGCGCTTAGAGAGCATATTGCAGAACCTGTGACAGACGCTTCTGTGGATACAGAAGAAGTAGTCGAATAAGAACACAGCAGATATAAGAAAAGCGCCAATGGCGCTTTTTTTATAGTAATGGTTTAGTGGCTGTGACCACAACCACCTTCACCGTGCACATGACCATGTGCTAATTCTTCTTCAGTTGCATCGCGTACTTCAAGTACTTCAACATCAAAATGAAGGGTAATACCTGAAAGAGGGTGGTTACCATCTACAATAACGTCTTCGTCTTGAATTTCAATGATCATTACTGATTGGTCGCCAGCGTCTGTCGTAGCGCGGAACTGCATACCAACTTCAATTTCCATACCTTCAAACATTGATTTTGGCACTGCTTGCATTAGGTCATCGTGACGCTCACCATAGCCTTGCTCTGGCTCAACTGTTACGCTGAATGTGTCGCCCGCTTCTTTACCTAATAGCGCATTTTCGAGGCCTGGAATTAAGAAACCCGTGCCAACGATAAACACTAGTGGCTCGCCATCGAAAGAGTTGTCGATGGTGTTTTTGTTATTATCCAATACTGAATAATGCATTTTTACCACTTTGTTTGCTGCTACGATCATAGTCATTCCTATTTATTCATCTTCGAGAGAGTAAGGCAGAGCTTGAATAGATAACTCTACCTGAGGGAGGTGTTTTGCTCGCAAAATTTGGCCTGCTTCATTGTCGTTAGGAAGCACAACCAGACCCATTAAGGTTTGCGTTTGTTGATTAAAACTTTGGCTAATAAGCTTGCCAGCACGGCGCCAGTTTTCGCCCATTTGTGTTTCGAGTTCAAGCTCGTCAAGTAAGCCTTCAGCTTTGCCCGAAACTATATACATAGCACGTTTATTTTTGCCTAGGTATTTCATACGAGCGACGGTTTCTTGCCCTGTGTAGCAGCCTTTTCTGAAACTGATACCACCAAGCGCTTGCAAGTTAACCATTTGCGGTACGTATTCGCCAATAGCGTCGCTGTTTAATGACGGCTCGCCTGCGGCAATAGCTGCCTGTTGCCATAACGCGTCATCATCAAGAGCTGTGACGTTATCAGGTAAGCTAAATTCTTCGTTGACCATAAGCAAGACACGGTTATCTGCAAGCTTTAACGCTTTACCGCCAGCAAAGTCGACTGCGCTGTGCTCGTCGTCAAAATTAATTGCTAAGGTTTCTAGAGTCGCTGTTAGGTCATCACCTAGTAAGCCAATTAGCGGTTTTTCAGATTGCTGAATTTCTACTTGCGAAAATACCGCATATTTTTTTAACTCGACTAGCGATTGCTCTACCTCAGGTTTTGAGCCCGCAAGGTAATAGCTATCAAGGTGTGAAAACAACCTAAACACACCCCAAAGCTTGCCTTTTGCATTACAGTGGCCAGCCCAAAGGAAGTTATCATCAGTTAATTTGTTGATATCTTGCGTAATTTGTCCGTGAAGGTAAGACAACTTATCTTTGCCAGTTAGGCTGATAAGTGAATAAGATAAAGGACATGCGTAAACAGTCGACATAAAAACCTTCTTTACGATATGAATGAGCGCTAATGATAACTTAGTTAGGGTAGCAATTTAAATAGCTGTTTATTCGATAGCAATTTGGTAAACTGCAGACAAATAAGTACGAGGTTTAAAATGACTGAAATTCACAGTAAAGAACGTATTCGTTGGGCATGCCGTCGCGGTATGTTAGAACTAGATGTTTTATTTATGCCATTCGTTGAAGAAGCGTTTGACTCACTATCAAAAGAACAGCAAGCCGTTTTTCAACGCTTACTTGAGTGCGATGATCCTGATTTATTCGCCTGGTTCATGGGTCATGAAGAGTGTAAAGACCCAGAGCTTAACGGTATGGTCGCGTTAATTTTAGACCGAGTTCGTGTATAGATTTACCGTTACAAATAACACCCCAGACCACAAACCCTTTGTGGTCTTTTTTTGCTTAACAGCCATCATATTATGCTTTGTTTACCAGCATGTTTTCGCTCAACTTTTGGCTTGTTTAGCGTGCTTTTTCTTAGCCATTCTTAGTTTTAAAAAAGTCCAGCAAGCACAGCCTGAAAAGGGTTTTATAATTTTAGAGCAAGCAGAGCTCAGGTTTGTTAACGACAAACTTAAAATTCAAGGCCAGATAACAGCTAAAAGTTATGTGTTTGCTAATTTTGTAGTGCTGAGGCTGGTTGGGTTTTATCAATCACACTGGCTGATTATAAGCTCAGCCAGTGTTGATAAAGAAAGTTTCTCGCGTTTAAAGCGTGCGATTATTGCAGTGCAGCAACCGACTTAGGGGTTAAAATTGTTGGTGTTGGATTTTCGTTTTGCTCTGGGTAATCAATCGTGTAATGAAGACCACGACTTTCTTTACGCTCAAGGGCGCTGCGAATAATAAGCTCTGCAACCTGTACTAGGTTTCGAAGTTCTAATAAGTTATTTGTAACTCTAAAGTTGGCGTAATAGTCGTGAATCTCTTGCTGCAGTAATTCAACGCGGTGAAGCGCACGTTCTAAACGTTTTGTTGAGCGTACAATACCCACGTAATCCCACATAAATAACCTTAGTTCATGCCAGTTGTGGGTAATAACGATTTCTTCGTCTGAGTTAGTTACGCGACTTTCATCCCAAAGTGGTAAGGCTTCAAGGGCAGGGCTTGCATCGATTTTGCTCAGAATATCTTTCGCGGCAGCATGGGCAAACACGATACATTCAAGTAACGAATTACTCGCCATACGATTAGCACCATGTAAACCTGTGTAAGCTACTTCGCCAACCGCGTATAAGTTATCTAAATCTGTACGGCCATTAAAGTCGGTCATAACACCGCCACAGGTATAGTGTGCAGCAGGCACCACAGGAATGGCTTCTTTGGTAATGTCGAGGCCAACACTTAAGCATTTTGCGTAGATAGTTGGGAAGTGTTCAATGATAAAGTCTTTGTCTTTGTGACTAATATCAAGGTACACACAGTTCGCACCAAGGCGTTTCATTTCAAAATCGATAGCACGAGCAACAATATCGCGAGGGGCAAGCTCTTCGCGCTCATCAAAGTCTTTCATAAAGCGAGTGCCATCAGGGCGTTTTAAATACGCACCTTCACCGCGCATTGCTTCGGTGATCAAAAAGTTTTGCAGCTCTGGGTGGTACAAACTTGTTGGATGGAATTGGTTAAACTCCATATTGGCAACACGGCACCCTGCACGCCATGCCATTGCTATACCATCACCACTCGATACATCAGGGTTAGAAGTATATAAGTACACTTTACTTGCGCCGCCTGTTGCCAGTGATACGAATTTAGCTGCAATGGTTTCAACTTTTTTATCAACACAATTCCAGACGTATAAGCCGTGAACATGCTTGCCTTTTTTGGCTAAGCTTTTATCTGTAATTAAATCAATGGCATTGTAGTTTTCTAACAGAGTGATGTTAGGGTGTGCTTGTACTTGGCTAATTAAGGTTGTTTGCACTGCTCGGCCAGTTGCATCGGCAGCATGTAAAATACGACGATGACTATGACCACCTTCGCGAGTTAAATGAAAACGCTCTTTACCTTTTGAATCGAATTCCATATCAAAAGGTACGCCTTGCTCAATAAGCCACTTTAAACATTTTTTAGCATTGCTTGCTGTGTAGTGAACCGCATCACGGTCACATAATCCGCCGCCTGCATCGAGTGTATCTTCAACATGAGATTCAATACTGTCATTCTTTTTATCAAATACTGCTGCAATACCACCTTGAGCATATAAGGTAGAACCTTCAGTTAATGCGCCTTTACTAAGTACCGTCACCTTACAGTAATTAGCAAGCGATAAAGCAAGAGAAAGGCCAGCGGCGCCGCTGCCAATGATAGCGACATCAGTAATGTGATGTTTATTTTGGTTCATGTCTGTGGTCTTTGCGGTTACAATGCTCGGCTAGTAGTGCCAAAAGTTTGAGCAAATAAATTTTTATGTGGTATACGTATATGTACCATATTTGCTTTAACACTATTAGTCATTTTAATACGTTATACCAATCTTATTAGTTTTATCGTCACATAAACAGTTTATTGTTAGCTGTTTTTAATTGTGAATTCAATTTAGATAACCGTTGATTTTTAAGCAGTTATTGAGGTTGTCGTGTAATAAGATTGGTATGACTCAATTTATTTGCGTGCTATTTTATAAAAAAATCATTTTAAACTGAACTTTTATATTCATGGTGCAGTCAGAGTTTGTGTAAACAATGGCGAGTATATGAATAGCAAGCAAGAATCAAACAGAGGAGTACCGGCTCGAATGAGCGAGCAGGATTTGGATTTAGCGCTAGTTAAAAGGGTCCAGCAAGGAGATAAAAACGCCTTCAACCTATTAGTTAGAAAATATCAGAATAAAATTGCAGGTTTGATTTCACGTTATGTATCGAACCAAGGTGATGTTGCTGATGTCGCACAAGAAGCTTTTATTAAAGCTTACCGTGCTTTACCTAACTTTAGAGGTGATAGCGCCTTTTATACTTGGTTGTACCGTATCGCCGTAAATTGTGCTAAAAATTACTTAGTTGCGCAGGGCCGTAAGCCCCCAGCTAACGATGTTGATGCCGAAGAAGCAGAATTTTATGACAGTGCAGATGCAATGCGTTCAAACGCATCGCCAGAAAACCTGTTATTAAGTGACGAAGTACGTGCTGTAATTTTTAATACGATTGATAGTTTGCCTGAAGATCTTAAAACCGCGATTACCCTTCGTGAAATTGAAGGTATGAGCTATGAAGAAATAGCCGTGGTTATGGATTGCCCTGTGGGAACGGTGCGTTCACGTATTTTCCGTGCCCGTGAGGCGATTGATAATAAATTGAATCCATTAATAGGTGAGTCTTAGTATGACAAAAGCAGACGTTAACAAGTTGGATAATGAGCAGTTGTCCGCGTTACTTGACGGCGAGCAGCAGTTAACTGATCAAGCGATCACAAACGACGATGTATCTACATTTGGTCGTTACGCAATGATTGGTGATGTAATGCGTGCTGAGGCAAATAATAACGCTTTTAATTTTGACATTGCAGATGCAGTGGCAGAATCACTTGAGCAAGAACCTGTTTACGCAGATTTCGCGAATAAAACAACGGCACCAAAAAGCGAAGAAATCGTGGCGGCAACAGGCACAGATAACGTGGTAGCATTTAATTGGCGCCGTCCATTTGCCCAAGTGGCTATTGCTGCTAGTGTTGCTATGTTTGCGATTGTGGGCGTACAAACATTGCCACAAAACACCGAGTCACCGCAAAGTGACATTCCAACATTACAAACAGTACCGTTAACGGGTATGGCTTCTCCTGTAAGTTACTCATCTGAGCAGCCTGCATTAGAAAATGCAGAGCAAGGTTTACGTGAGTTACAACAGCAGCGTATTGGCGCATTAGTTCTTGAGCACCAACGTCAAGCACGTGTTGCATATTCGCTAGAAAAATCGCAAACTGCAGAAAATGCAGACGAGGAAAAAAACTAATTAAATGAAAGTTTTTACTTTTATTTTGTCGCTGGTATTAACGGCTCCTGCCATTGCCAGCGACGAAAATCCCGCCAAGACTTTATTAAATGATATGGCTACGGCCGTTCATACTCGCAACTTTGACGCATCATTTGTGGTTGTAAAAGGCCAAGCTATGGAACCCTATCGCTGGTTACATGCAAAACAAGGTGATATTGAACTTGAGCATCTAAGTTTACTCAACGGCGCTGGCCTAGAAATGGTGCGCGTTGACGATCAAGTTACCTATTTTGAGCCTCATTCAGAGCCTTATTCAGTTAAAACAGACTCTATCGCTGGGCCAATTCCTGAAGTACTTTTTAAAGATATTAACCGACTAAGCGCTCATTATGATTTTGTGCTTGGCGGAAAAGGCCGTATTGCAGGGCGCTCAGCACAGTTAGTGCGTATTGAATCAAAAGATGAATACAAATATAACTATTGGATTTGGTTAGATACTGAGTCATCGTTGTTACTTAAATCTGCCTATGTGAATCACAAAGGTGAGATGCTTGAGCAGTTACAGTTAACTCATATCAGCGTAACAGAACAGCCAGCGCCTATGTTAGTTGAAATGCAAAATCGTGACTTTCCTGCGGTGTTGGCGACTAACGATTTAGCCAATAATGAAGACAGCGCAGCGAATGATTGGAAAATTGGTTGGTTGCCAGATGGCTTTAAATTATTAAAGTCAGATCGTCATAAACTTGACTTAAACAATGAACTTGCTGACTATTATTTATATTCAGATGGGTTTGTTGAAGTGTCTGTTTTTATTCAAAGACCTTTACCGGGTAAGCGCGCAAGCGGTGCTTTAACGTCAGGCGCAACGACTGTGTATGTACACAATGGTGGTAGCTTTGATGTATCGGTTGTTGGTAATATCCCTGCTATGACAGCCAAAGCTATAGCTGAGTCGGTAGCGCGACCTCTTTAAATCATGATTGAACAAACACTCACTGTCGTGTCGGTAAAAGGCACGACAGCGAATTTAGAAGCAGAGCAAAAGCAAGCCTGTGCCGGCTGTAATGGTCGTTGTGGTTCGCAAGTTTTTGCAAAGCTGTTTGGAACAGCTAAAAAAACCTTTCCTTATACCTTCGAAAAAGAGCTCCAAGTAGGGCAAAAAGTAACATTAGCACTCGATGATAGTCACTTAGTTAAACACGCTATGGCTGTTTACATGCTACCCCTTTTGTTTAGCTTAGGGTTTGCTTTGATCGCATTTTCGGCTTTTTCGCTTACAGAAGGCTGGCAAATTTTAGCCGCCGTGATTGGTGGCATAACGGGCTATGCGATAGCAAAATCAAGGGTTAAGAGCCTTAAGCATGATATTAAAGTAATAAAAATTCACCCAATTACTATTCCTTTCACTCAAATAGATGGTGATTAAAGCCAATTAAATGTAAAATTGTCGCTTTATACACTTAGTCCATTTTATATAGAAGTTTAGAATCCAGTTTATGAAGCATATCCGTAATTTTTCGATCATCGCCCATATTGACCATGGTAAATCGACTCTCTCTGACCGTCTTATCCAAGTTTGTGGTGGTTTAACAGACCGTGAAATGCAGCAGCAGGTGTTAGACTCAATGGACATTGAGCGTGAGCGTGGTATCACCATCAAAGCGCAAAGTGTAACGCTAAATTATAAAGCTAAAGACGGCGAAACATATCAGTTAAACTTTATCGACACGCCAGGACACGTTGACTTCACATACGAAGTATCACGTTCACTTGCAGCCTGTGAAGGTGCACTTTTAGTTGTTGATGCGGGTCAAGGTGTTGAAGCTCAAACTTTAGCTAACTGCTACACAGCAATCGAAATGGACTTAGAAGTTATTCCAGTTCTAAATAAAATCGACTTACCACAAGCCGATCCACTTCGTGTAGCAGAAGAAATTGAAGACATCATTGGTATCGATGCCCTTGATGCTGTGCAATGTAGTGCTAAAACCGGTATTGGTATTGAAGAAGTACTCGAAATCATTGTTAAAGATATTCCGCCACCAGAAGGTGACAAAGATGAGCCACTACAGGCGCTTATCATTGACTCATGGTTTGACCCATACCAAGGCGTTGTATCATTAGTACGTATTAAGCACGGTGAATTGCGCGCGGGCGATAAAATTAAGATCATGTCGAATGATCAAGTTCACATCGCAGATAAAGTAGGTATTTTCACGCCAAAACAAACCAACACGGGTATCTTAAAAACCGGTGAAGTAGGCTTTGTTATTGCGGGTATTAAAGAAATCCATGGTGCACCTGTAGGTGATACCATCACTTTACAACGTAATTCTGCTCCAGAGCGTTTACCAGGCTTCCAACGCATTAAACCGCAGGTTTATGCTGGTATGTTCCCAATTTCATCAGATGACTATGAATCATTCCGTGATGCGCTTGATAAATTAAGCTTGAACGATGCGTCGTTATTCTTCGAGCCAGAAAACTCAACAGCACTAGGTTTTGGTTTCCGTTGTGGCTTCTTAGGTATGCTACACATGGAAATCATTCAAGAGCGTCTTGAGCGTGAATACGACATTGACCTTATTACTACTGCGCCAACAGTAATCTACGAAGTAGAGACTAAAGACGGAACTAAACAGATAGATAACCCGTCTGACTTACCGCCGGTGAATAATATTCTTGAAATCCGTGAGCCAATTGTTGAAGCTAACATATTAGTTCCGCAAGAGTTTTTAGGTAACGTAATTACGCTTTGTGTTGAAAAGCGTGGTATGCAAACTAAAATGAGCTACCATGGTAAGCAAGTTGCGGTGACGTACGAATTACCGATGGCTGAAGTAGTCATGGACTTCTTTGATAAGTTAAAATCAACAAGCCGTGGTTTTGCATCGCTTGATTATAACTTTAAGCATTTCCAAGCTTCAGACATGGTACGTGTTGACGTATTAATTAATGGTGAGCGTGTTGATGCGTTAGCGATTATTGTACACCGCGATATTGCACAATCACGTGGTCGTCAGTTAGCCGAAGCACTGAAAGACTTAATTCCACGTCAGCAGTTTGATATTGCGATTCAAGCAGCGATTGGTCAGCATGTTATTGCCCGTACAACAGTTAAGCAATTACGTAAAAACGTAATCGCGAAATGTTACGGTGGTGACGTGAGCCGTAAGAAGAAACTACTACAAAAACAAAAAGAAGGTAAAAAGCGAATGAAGCAACTAGGTAACGTTGAAGTACCTCAAGATGCATTCTTAGCTATCCTTAAAGTTGGTAAATAATTAGAAGTAAATAAAGGAATTAATGCATGGCGGGTTACTTTTCTATTTTCTTAGTGTTGTTAACGCTAGGCTCAGGATTAATTTGGTTAATTGACCACTTTATGTTTGCGCCAAAGCGTCAGCAACGCATTGCCCTTGCTCAAAACGCAGCAGGTGGCGAATTAGACGAAGAAACCGCTGCATTAATTGCGCCTGAGCCAAGTATCACTGAAACGGCAAAGTCAATTTTTCCGATGATTGCAGCGATCACTATTTTTCGCTCTTTCATTTTTGAACCGTTTCAAATTCCATCTGGTTCAATGATGCCAACCCTATTAGTGGGCGACTTCATTTTAGTGCAGAAGTACTCATATGGCGTTAAAGATCCTATTTGGCGTAGCCAGTTAGTTGATGTTGATGAACCTGAACGTGGTGATATTGTGGTATTTAAATACCCATTAGACGAGCGCGTAGATTACATTAAACGTACGATTGGTTTACCGGGCGATAAAATTGTATATCGCAATAAGCACCTTTATATTCAGCCAAAATGTGCCGAAGGTGTAACGCAGCAAGGTGATTTGCTGTGTAATGAATACAACAAAATTGATATGGAAATCCTCAATAGTGACGAGTTCAAGCAGGGTTCGATGAATTTAGTGCGCTTAGAAGAAAACCTAAGCACATTGAATCATAATATTTTAATTAACCCGCAAGCTCCTGAAATGAAAGGCCGTTATTATCAACAACCAGGTACACGCTCAGACGAGTGGGTTGTTCCTGCCGATCATTATTTCATGATGGGTGATAACCGTGATAATAGCCAAGACAGTCGCTTTTGGGGCTTTGTACCTAAAGAAAACTTGGTAGGTAAAGCCGTCTTTATATGGATGAGTTTTGAATTTGAGAATGGCCCAGATGACTTTTTACCAGGCTGGGTTCCAACTGGTGTTCGTTTTGAACGCCTAGGTAATATTCAGTAACGATGAAAAAAAACGTAACAGAGTTATACAACAAAATAGGTTATACATTTACTGATCAAGCTTTGCTTGAGCAGGCAATGACGCACCGCAGTCATAAAGGCCAACATAACGAGCGCTTAGAGTTTTTAGGTGATTCGATTTTGAGCTTTGTGATTGCGAATGCACTTTACACTAAATTTCCAAAAGCACGTGAAGGTGATTTAAGCCGCATGCGTTCGACCCTAGTTCGTGGTCAAACGTTGGCTGAGTTTGGCCTAGAGTTTGGCTTAGGCGATTACTTACGCTTAGGTCCAGGCGAGCTTAAAAGCGGTGGTTTTCGCCGTGAATCAACCCTTGCTGATGCCGTTGAGGCGATCATTGGTGCGGTGTTCTTAGACTCAAACATTGAACAATGTGGTGAGTTAATTTTAAGCTGGTACGAGTCGCGTCTTGATGCAATTTCGCCGGGCTTAAATCAAAAAGATCCAAAAACATTACTTCAAGAATACTTACAAGCGCGCAAATTATCGTTACCTGGCTACACTGTAATTGATACAAAAGGCCAAGCGCACAATCAAACATTCACGGTTGAATGTATTGTTGAAGGGATGGATAGCATTATCTCAGTAGGTAGCTCACGTCGTAAAGCTGAGCAAAAAGCCGCTGAAAAAGCCTTAAAGATACTTAAAAATGAATCTTGATGATTTAATTAGCAAAGAACCTGCAGAGCTAGACACGCACTGCGGTATGGTTGCCATTGTTGGCCGCCCAAATGTAGGTAAATCAACCTTACTTAACTATATTGTTGAGCAAAAGGTGTCTATTACTTCTCGTAAGCCACAAACCACACGCCACCGTATCATGGGTATTCATACCGAAGGTAAATACCAAGCTGTTTATGTGGATACACCAGGCTTACACGTCGAAGAAAAACGTGCTATTAACCGTTTAATGAACCGTGCCGCATCAAGCTCAATTGGCGATGTAGAACTGATCATCTTTGTGGTTGAAGGCACACACTGGAACGAAGACGATGAGATGGTACTAAATAAAGTACGTCAGAGCGGTCGTCCAGTATTATTAGTTATGAATAAAATTGACCAAGTTAAAGACCGTGATTTAGTGCTTCCGCACATGCAGTTTTTAGGTGGTAAATTTGATTTTGTGGCTATTATGCCGGTCTCAGCAAAGCAGGGTAAAAATATTGATTTAATCAAAGATGAAGTGAAAAAGCGTTTACCGCTTTGTGAGTTTTACTTCCCTGAAGATTACGTAACAGACCGTTCAATGCGCTTTATGGCGGCTGAAGTGATCCGTGAAAAGCTGATGCGCTTTATGGGTGATGAGCTACCATATTCAGTCACCGTCGAGATCGAGCAGTTTAAATGGCAAGAAAACGGTGTTTGGCAAATTAATGGTTTGATCCTCGTTGAGCGTGAAACGCAAAAGCGTATGGTGATCGGCAATAAAGGCGAAAAGCTCAAAGTGATTGGCCGTGAAGCTCGTAAAGACCTTGAAGACATGCTTGATAACAAAGTGTTTTTAGAACTTTGGGTAAAAGTGAAGTCTGGCTGGGCTGACGATGAGCGTGCGCTACGTAGCCTTGGCTATGGTGAAGACTAAGTAAAGTCTTACACGCCATGGATAGCGAATTCTACACAGCATACTTGCTGCACCGACGTCCATTTAGCGACTCGCAAGTCATGCTCGATATGCTGGTAGAAGGCGTAGGTCAGCTGAGAATGCTGGCCCGTGTTAGTGGTCGCCAGGCCACTAAACATAAAGCACAATTACAACCTTTCCAATCTCTGCTCGTACAATATAGCGGCAAGTCTGATTTAAAATACATTAATCGTTTTGAACCCCATGGCCGGCAAACTATGTTGCAGGGTACCGAGCTTTATTGCGGCTTCTATATGAACGAATTAACCAATCGTATCGTACCTATCAATGAGCCGATGGAAAGTGTATATCATCTTTATAAACAGCATCTAGACGAGTTATCATGCACTAAAAACCTACAAGCTGTGCTGCGCTCTTACGAGTTTCAACTATTAGAGATGCTGGGTTATGGCGTTGATTTTAGTGTTGATGCCGAAGGTGATGAAATTAACGATGCAGCAAATTACCAGTACTTTGCTGAATACGGTTTTTTACTGCATGACGACCCCCATAGTGGCTTTTCAGGAAAGCAATTAAATGCCATAGCAGCTCATGACTTTAGCGCCCCTGATGTGTTATATATGGCAAAGCAATTAAGTCGATACCTACTCAAGCCTTTACTTGGTAAAAAGCCATTAAAAAGCCGTGAGTTATTTATTAAGTAGGCTGATGTTCAGCCTTGAATCGTTGTTTTAAACAGGTAAAAAAATGAAAGATATTCTTCTTGGTGTAAACGTTGATCACATTGCCACTTTACGCCAAGCGCGTGGCACGAGTTACCCAGATCCTGCGCATGCTGCAGCTGTTGCAGAGCATGCTGGTGCAGATGGTATCACCATTCATTTGCGTGAAGACCGTCGTCATATTCAAGACCGCGACGTATATGTGATGGCAAAAACGATTCAAACACGTATGAATCTTGAAATTGCAGTCACCGATGAAATGATCGACATCGCCCTTGAAGTGAAACCTGCTTATGTTTGTTTAGTGCCTGAAAAGCGTGAAGAGCTCACCACTGAGGGTGGCCTGGATGTTGTGGGTAATTTTGAAAAAGTAAAAGCAGCAACAGAAAAGTTAACTGCAGCAGGAATTAAAGTCTCGTTATTCATTGATGCCGACAACGCACAACTTGACGCTGCAAAAGCGTGTAATGCTCCATACGTTGAAATTCACACAGGTGCTTATGCTGATGCTGAAAATGACGAAGAGCTTCACACTGAGCTTGAGCGTATTCGTAGCGGCGTACAATATGCTGATAGCTTAGGTTTAATCGTTAATGCCGGCCATGGTCTTCATTATCACAATGTAAAACCTATTGCGGCAATGCCAGAAATTTATGAGTTAAACATTGGTCATGCGATTATTGCCCGTGCAGCGATTGATGGTTTAGAAAAAGCAGTCAGCGATATGAAACGTTTAATGATTGAAGCAAGACTTTGAACTGCCGCTCTTTTATAGACGCTGGTAAGTTTGAATACTGAGCGCGGTGGATATGATATCCACCGCGTTTTTATTTACTCATTTATTTACTCAGATAAACAATAAATTGTGCAAGCAATGAAGATAGCCAAGGCGAAAGGCAGAGTAGGGCCACTAAATATTGATGTTTTTTCTTAAAGCTTTTTAAAACATCATCATCTATTGCCGACAATTCACCTTTCTTGATTGAATGAAAAACCATTGAGTTAGGTTTTGCCTTCATCAAACGGGCTTGGCTTTCGTATGTTTGCCATTGCTCTGTGTAATTGGTTTTTACGTAATTATTAGCTTCAATACTTAGTTTTTTATAGCGGAGGAAAAACCAAGTGATTGAAATAGCACTAAAGATGATAAGTAAGATAAAATACAAAGCAAGCTCCCTTTAATACTTCACTACGCGTGTACCCGTGGAATAAATAATATCTGAACTAGGGCATGAATAGTTAGGTTTTAGCTTTTTGCAAGATTGCTCAGGTGTGTCAAAACAAAAATCAAAGCGAGTTTGGGTTTTCACCGCTTTATCAGTAATATTTTTCGCCAGTTCATTCCAGTGCCAATTAGTGATTACATCTTTTGCTGCAGCGGCAAATACAGGGTTAGTTGAGGCAACTACCTGAATATCTCTAATCTCATTTTGTGGCGTAATGACATACTCAATAGTTGCGCAACCTTCTTTTGCTTGGATAACTGCTTTTTTGGGGTATCTGGCAGGAAAGCGTTCAAGCGGTTGCCATTTTGCTGACTCCATTTCATTATAGCTAACAGCTAAATCTGCATACTCTAATTTTACGGGTTTCTCTTCGGTTGATGTGCAACCAAATACAAACAAACTACCAGCTAGCAATAAATAGTTTTTCATTAATATATTCCTTTATACAATTTATTGAGTGTTCTCTTATCGTTGTTGCTCAACCATTCCCGCATCACTTAACAAGTTATTCAGCTCATCAATCAGCTCAAATAATTCAGGCTCAATGTAATTTAAATCGCAATCGCCTTTTAAAGCGGTTTCGAGTGTTTCTGCAAGTGATTTTAGTTTTGGTACGCCGGTGTAACAACATGCGCCATGGAACTTGTGGACTATACTAAGTACATGTTCACAATCTTCTTTTTCTATAGCTTCATTGAGTAGGCGCAAGGTTTCAGGCACGCTGAGTAACAACATATTGAGCATTTCAAGTGCTAGTTCTTCTTTTCCGCCTGCGCGTTGTAGTGCCAATTGCCAATCGAGGCGGGCACTTTCAAATGGAGGTTCAGAGTCAACTGCGGCAGTTTTGCTACGTTCACGATTAATCGGCGCTTGTGGGCTATGATCGCTAATTATTTGTTTTAGCATGTCTTCATCAATAGGCTTAGTTAAATAGCCTTTAAAGCCATCTTTAAGTAGTTGCTCTTTTTCACCTGCGAGGGCGTGAGCAGTAACCGCAATGATGGGGGTATCTTCATTGAGAGATGACTCGCGAATAAGTTTACATGCGGTAATACCATCCATAATTGGCATTTGGATGTCCATGAAGATCAAGTCATATTTATGGCTTTTACTTAAGCTGTAAGCTTGTGAGCCGTTGTGTGCGGTATCAATTAGCTCAATTTGTTCTTCAAGCAAGGTGCAAATTAGTTTTAGGTTAGCATCGTTATCGTCAACAACCAGTACTTTAAGTGGTAATAATTTTTCATCACCTTGCTCAATGTTATGCACCGGGTGGTCAAGACGGTAAGGCGCAGCAAGTACCTCACATAATTTACGGTGGTTAAGCGGTTTACTTAAGCAAGCATCTGCGCCGCTACCAACAAAGGCTTCACGCATATTATGCGAAACAGTATTAAGCATTATGTATAAATAATCAGTGACAGGACGCACTGCTTTTACATAACTCTTAAGTTGCTGCATATCGTCAATAGTAGCGGTATGGCCAATAATACAAATATCGTAGCTGAAGTCTTTGTTGATCTCATTTAAGAAGCTTTCTTCATCCATGCAGGCGGTAACGCGAGTTTGCCATTCATGCAGTAGCGATAACGTTGCTTGATGGGTATGCTCATGAGGCTCAAGATACAAAATACGCTTATTGATCAGTGATTGTGTTGGTAAGTCACTGGTAATTGAGTTACTTGGCGTTCTGAATACGGCGTTGAACGTAAAGCAGGTACCATTACCTGGTGCTGAGTTTAGGGTAATGCGGCCATTCATCGCTTCAACAATATGTTTAGTGATGATTAACCCAAGACCTGTGCCACCAAATTTACGGGTGATACTCGAGTCTGCTTGGCCAAATGGTGTAAATAACGCATCTTGTTTATCCATTGGGATACCCACACCGGTGTCGGTGACAGACACCAAAATAGAGGCGCGCTCTTCATCTAATAAGCGGTAGCCAACATCAACCTTGATTGAGCCTTTTTCAGTAAATTTAATGGCATTACTTAATAGGTTTATCAAAATTTGTTTAAAGCGGGTCGGGTCGCCAGTTAGGTTGTCTGGTACTTGCGGATGGATAAATATTGAAAGCTCAAGTTGCTTTTCGTGGGCACTTGGTGCCAACAAGGTCATAACTTCATTAATATTGTCACGGAGCTGGAATTGCATTGACTCAAGTTCCATGGCACCGGCTTCTAATTTCGAAAAGTCTAAAATGTCACTGATAATTGTAAGTAAGCTATTGGCCGACAGTTCAATGGTATCTAGATAATCTTTTTGATGCTTATTCAGCGGGGTTTTATAAAGCTGACGCGTAAAACCAATTACACCATTTAAAGGCGTACGTAATTCATGACTCATTTTAGCTAAGAAGTCTGATTTTACTCGGTTCGCATCTTGCGCGTCTTTTTTAGCAATACTTAACTGAATATTTTGGGTTTCGTATTGTTCAAGTGTTTCGCGGTAATCAGAGGTTGCTTGGTCTATGTGTTTTTGCATCTCATCACGTTGTACAACCATGGTTTCTGAAATGGTATTTAAACCTGTGCGTAGTAGCTCAAACTCGCCAAACATTTTTTGATCAAGCCCGGTGTCTACTTTACCTTCAATGAGTTTGTCGGTAGCTAGTACTAACTTATTAAGAGGCTGAATGAACATGCGAGTTAATCTAAACGCTAATACGGTGGCAAGTATGAGCGCGAGTAAAATTACCACGCCACTGACTAATAATGCCCGTTGCTGGCCAATAATGGCTTGTTGTTTGTTAAGCATGATCACCACAGTGCCTAGCGATGCTTGGTAGCTGTGATGATTCCAAATCATGTCTTGGCGGCTATGATTAATTATGGCAGTAGAAAATGTTAAATAGTGCTCAGAATTTTGTACTTGAATGCCATCCATGCTGTTTGCATTGCTGCTAACAATTTCTTTGAATTCACTTTGGTATTTACTAAAAATCACTAACTCATTGTTTTCATCAAAAATAGCAATTGATTGGATAGCAGGGGAGTGTTTGTTATGTGTATGACTAACTAAGCGAGTTAATAAGGCTTTATCACGCTTTATTAATGGTTGCTCAACAGCAATGGCGAGGGGCTCAATAATAGTCACGCCCTGTTGATACAAAATTTCATCGAGCTCAATGTAACGATTTATTGTAAAATAACCGCCCAGCAACAAGCCTATGATCACAGTCGGTATAAGTGTAAGGGTTAAGACTGAGTCACGTAAGCCAAATTTAGTCATAAAGAATGTTGTTATCATTATTATCGTTGTTTAAGAGTATATACTTACTCCCGCTTTATCAATAATTAAGGTGTTGCCCGATGGCACAGATTTTCAAAGCCAAAAAGAAATCCGTTTCGCAAAAAATGCTAACCCTCAATGTCACTGCTATGGATCACCAAGGGCGGGGCGTTGCTAAGCAGGGAAATAAAGTCTGTTTTGTTAATGGTGCTTTGCCGGGTGAAGAAGTAAAAGCGTTATTGATTGAAGATAAGGCACGTTTTGCCAGTGCTGATTGTAAAAAAGTACTATCAGCCTCAGCGCATAGGGTTACTCCTTTTTGTCAGCATTATCAGGTTTGTGGTGGTTGTCAGCTACAGCACCTTAATGCAGAGCAACAATTGGTTGAGAAGCAAGCTGCGGTGAGTCAGCTGTTTAGCAAGTTTGCTAAAGCTGATGACTTAAATTGGCAAGCACCTCTGCTTAGTGAAGAGCACCATTATCGTCGCTCTGCGCGTATTGCTGTAATGCATGACAAATCCGCAAAGAAAATGCGCGTAGGGTATCGAGCTCAGGGTTCTAAACAATTGGTGAGTATTGAAAGCTGTGATGTGCTGAGCAGCACTTTTAAAGACGTTTTTTCAGTTTTTGATGTTCTTATCAACAGCCATTCAGGTCTGAGCAGTATTAGTCACTTACAATTATGTGAAGCTGATAACGCGGCCTTTGTGGTTATTAGGCATACCAAAGCTATTAATGCAGAGTTAAAAGCCATAGTCGTAGCGGCGTGTGATGAATATAGCTGGCGTGTTGTGTGGCAATCACAAAGTGGTGAAATTGATCACAGTGACCATCCAATGCCGTCCTACCAGATACCAGCTTATGATTTACGCTTTGAGTTTGGCCTTGAAAACTTTATTCAAGTTAACCCGCAAGTGAACCAAGCTATGCTGCATCAAGCAAAACAGTGGCTTGATTTACAAGGTCATGAGCAGGTATTGGATTTGTTTTGTGGTATTGGTAACTTTTCATTATTGATTGCAAAGTATGCTAAATATGTTATTGGTGTTGAAGGGGTCGATTCTGCGGTTGCATTAGCAAAACAAAATGCGCAAACTAACTCATTGTCGAATACCGATTTTTATTGTTTTGATTTAACAAAATCAATGCAATCAGCTGCTTGGTTTAGTGCCGAACTTGACGTGTTAGTTCTTGATCCATCACGTACTGGCGCAATGGCTATTTTAGAGCAGTTACCACTTACTCAGTTTAAAACGATTTTATACGTCTCTTGTGATCCTGTTACTTTAGCCCGTGACAGTGCAATTATTTTACAAGCAGGCTTTAGCATTGAAAAAATTGGGCTTATGAATATGTTCCCGCATACCGGGCATATTGAAACGATGGCGTTATTTCACAGGAGGTAAAGCGCACATGGTAGCCACTAGACAGTCACATCAGCTAACTAAGCCGAGTGATTTTGCCAGCCGTATCGAGCTGTTAGCGCTAACAGAAGACAAACATACCTTATTAGAGCAGGCCCACCAACTGTGCCTGCATTGCGATGATGCAAAACGTGAAAACACAGCCATTGAAATGGTGGAGATTTTAGCTGAGCTAAATTTAGATGCAGACTCTCTTGCCACTGCTTTTTTAACGCCTTATTTTTTAGCCGAAAAAATCTCAATTGAGACAGTCACCGAAAAGCTGGGTAATCACGTTGCGTTATTACTAACAGGCGTAAGCCAAATGGCTACCATCAGCACCTTAGCCCATCAAGGAAAAGGCACAGTACAAATCGATAATATTCGCCGTATGCTGTTAGCCATGGTTGAAGATGTGCGCGCCGTAGTGATTAAACTTGCAGAGCAAGTGTGCCACCTGCGTGATGTTAAAGACGCCAGTGAAGAAGAGCGCGTCATTGCCGCTAAAGAAACACGCGACATTTTTGCTCCCCTAGCTAACCGTTTAGGGATTGGTCAGCTTAAATGGGAACTTGAAGATCTTTCGTTCCGTTATTTGCACCCAGATACCTATAAAAATATCGCCAAACAGCTGGATGATAAGCGCCTTGCCCGTGAAGCCTACATGGAGAACATGGTTGCTTTAGTAAAAGCACGCTTGGCTGAAGCAGGTATTGAAGGTGAGGTGTATGGCCGCCCTAAACATATCTACAGCATCTACAAAAAAATGGCACAGAAGAACTACGAGTTCGACCAGCTTTTTGATATTCGCGCTATGCGCATAGTGGTAGAGCGCCTGCAAGATTGTTACGCGGCATTAGGTATCGTGCATACTAACTGGCGCCATTTAAATAAAGAATTTGATGATTACATCGCAACACCTAAGCAAAACGGTTATCAGTCAATTCATACCGTGGTATTTGGCCCAGAAGGTAAAACCGTTGAAATTCAAATTCGTACGAGCGAAATGCACCAAGATGCTGAGCTAGGTGTTGCTGCGCACTGGATGTACAAAGAAGGTGCATTGCCAGGACGTGGTTCAGGCTACGAGCAAAAAATTAGCTGGTTACGTAAGTTACTGCAATGGCAAGAAGAAGTTGTTGATGGCAGTGACCTAGCGGAAGAGCTTAAAAACCAAGTAGTAGAAGATCGTGTTTATGTGTTTACGCCTAAAGGGGATATTTTCGATTTGCCGCTGGGTGCAACACCACTTGATTTTGCTTATTACATTCACTCAAATGTAGGGCATCGCTGTATTGGCGCAAAAGTGTTTGGCAAAATTGTGCCATTTACTCACCAATTAAGCACCGGCGATCAGGTTGAAATTTTAACTCAAAAGCAACCTAACCCAAGCCGTGATTGGTTAAACCCATCGCTAGGTTATATTAAGTCTTCACGAGCACGCTCTAAAATCCATCATTGGTTTAAGCAGCTTGATCGCGATAAAAACTTAAGTGCCGGTAAAGAAATACTCGAAACTGAGCTGCAAAAACTAGATTTAACAACCAAAGATCTAGCGCCAGCAATCGAGCGCTTTAACCTTAAAGGCCTTGACGACCTTATGGTTGCGGTAGGTGCTGGAGATGTTCGCTTAAACCAGTTATTAAACTTTATTAGTGACCGTGAGCATGACGAGCCACAAATTAAGTTTAAAAAACCAAAAAGTGTCACCGGCGATAAGAACGGTATTGTTGTTGATGGGGTAGGTAGCTTAATGAGCCATGTTGCTAAATGCTGCCGACCTGTGCCGGGCGATGAAATTATTGGCTACATTACGCAAGGCCGAGGGATTGCAGTTCACCGTGAAGATTGCGATTCGTTTGAGAAACTTCGCGAGAAGCATCCTGAGCGGGTTATATCAGTAAGTTGGTCAGACGATGTCAATGGCTCTTACTCATTAACGATTAAAGTTGAAGCGACCGATCGCTCAGGCCTTATTCGAGATATCAGCTCAGTGCTTGCAAACGAAAAAGTGAATGTGCTGAACATGAACGTCAACACGGTTGAAGATAAGCAGCTTGCGCTGTTTTCAATGCAGGTTGAAGTACATGACTTATCAAGCACCAACCGCTTATTGTCTAAGTTACACCAAATCGAAGGTGTACATGATGCAAAGCGTGGTCATTCGTAATGGATGATAAACAGGCAATTGAGCAGTCGCTTGCAATTATGTCTAAACTACGGGACCCAGAATCTGGGTGCCCGTGGGATTTAAAACAAGACTTTAAGTCAATAGTGCCGCATACCCTTGAAGAAGCTTACGAAGTAGCAGATTGCATTGAAAAAGGTGAGCTTACTGAGCTTAAAAGTGAACTTGGCGATTTACTGTTTCAAGTCATCTTTTATGCTCAACTTGCCAAAGAGCAAGGATTATTTGATTTTGCCGATGTGGCTAATACGCTTAATGATAAATTAGTTCGTCGTCATCCCCATGTCTTTGCAGAGCAAAGTGAGCTGACTGACGCTGAGCTTTCTGAGCAGTGGCAGGCTATTAAAGCACAAGAGCGAGCAGAAAAAGCAGCTTCACCACAAATGAGCCTGTGGCAAGACATTCCTGATGCTATGCCAGGGTTATCAAAAGCGAAGAAGATTCAACAGCGTGTAGCAAGCCTAGGGTTTGATTGGCCAAGTTATCATGGTGCGCTCGATAAAGTTGCTGAAGAAGTAGACGAAGTAAAAGAAGCGCTGGCTCACGACCCTTATTCAGAGCACAGTGCAGAAGAGCTTGGTGATTTACTGTTTGCAACGGTGAATGTAGCACGTCATATTAAGCGCGATCCTGAGCAATTATTACGAAGTGCCAATGCTAAGTTCGCGTCACGCTTTGAAAAAGTGGCTGCTTACTTAGATGAGCGTGGCCAGAGCCTAGAAACGGCTAGCCTCGAAGAAATGGATAACGCATGGGAAGCCATTAAAAAGCAAGCCAAGTAAGTGCATTGTAGAGCAGTTTGGGTACAGTGTAGCCAAGCTCGTTTTTTGTGCACTTATTTGCTAATTTTATCTGGATTGATAGCAGCCCCTTTGCTATAATATCGCCCCGTCTTGATTCTATATTATTCCTTTTAATTCCTGATATTCTAGGGTTCGCATGAGTACAAAATTTATCTTCGTAACTGGCGGGGTTGTTTCTTCGTTGGGTAAGGGTATTGCAGCAGCGTCATTAGCCGCTATTTTAGAAGCACGTGGTCTTAACGTGACTATTTTAAAGCTGGATCCTTACATTAACGTTGACCCAGGCACTATGAGCCCAATTCAGCACGGTGAAGTATTTGTAACTGAAGACGGTGCAGAGACTGACCTTGACTTAGGTCACTATGAGCGTTTCATCCGTACCAAGATGACTAGCCGCAACAACTTCACACAAGGTCGTGTTTATGAAGATGTATTACGACGTGAGCGTCGTGGTGAGTACCTTGGTGCAACAATTCAGGTTATTCCACACATCACAAACGACATTAAGCAACGTGTATACGACGGTGCTGAAGGTCGCGATGTAGCAATCGTTGAAATTGGCGGTACAGTTGGTGACATCGAGTCACAACCTTTCTTAGAAGCAATTCGTCAGCTTGGCACTGAAATTGGCCGTGAGCGCGCATTGTTTATCCACCTAACGCTAGTGCCATTCTTAGGCCCTGCAGGTGAAGTTAAAACTAAGCCAACACAACATTCTGTAAAAGAATTACGTTCGATTGGTATCCAACCAGATATCTTGATCTGTCGTTCTGATCGTAAATTACCAAATAACGAGCGCGCGAAGATTGCACTTTTCACTAACGTTGAAGAAAAAGCTGTTATTTCATTACCAGACGTAGAAAGCATCTATAAGATCCCTGCGTTACTTAAGTCACAAGAATTAGATAACTTCGTATGTCGTCGTTTCTATCTTGAGTGCCCAGAAGCAGATTTATCTGAGTGGGAACAAGTGTTATACCAAGAGTCTAACCCAACAGGTGAAGTGACAATTGGTATGGTTGGTAAGTACATCGAACTACCAGATGCATATAAATCAGTAAACGAAGCATTAAAGCATGCAGGTCTGAAAAACCGTTTAACTGTGAATATCGAATACGTTGATTCACAAGACTTAGAAAGCAAAGGTACTGAGTTACTTTCTCACCTTGACGCTATCTTAGTTCCAGGTGGCTTCGGAGGCCGTGGTGTTGAAGGTAAGATCTTAGCGGCTAAATATGCACGTGAAAACAAAGTTCCTTACTTAGGCATTTGTTTAGGTATGCAAGTAGCGCTTATTGAATATGCGCGTAATGTTGCAGGCCTTGAAGATGCAAACTCAACAGAGTTTAACGCTAAATCAGCACACCCAGTTGTTGGTTTAATCACTGAATGGCAAGATGCTGACGGTAACGTTGAAATCCGTGATGAGCAATCTGACCTAGGTGGTACTATGCGTTTAGGTGCACAGAAGTGTCATTTAACACCAGGTTCTAAAGTAAGCGAAGTATACGGTAGTGACGAAATTGTTGAACGTCACCGTCACCGTTACGAAGTGAATAACCACTTTGTAGAGCAGCTTGAAAAAGCAGGCTTAAGTTTCACTGGTTTATCTGAAGATAAGAAACTAGTCGAAATTATCGAGAATAAAGATCACCCTTGGTTTATTGCCGCGCAATTCCACCCGGAATTCACGTCAACACCACGTGATGGTCACCCGCTATTTGAAGGGTTTGTTGCAGCTGCACACACTCACCAAAAAGCGTCATCGTAATTTAAATAGGCCGTGCTTTATGCACGGCTTATTTGTTTAATAAGCCAATGGCATTAAGGATAATTAATAAAATTGGCACTAACTCACCATTTTCGGGAAAAGAGGAATCAAGATGTCAGAAATCGTAAAAGTGATTGGTCGCGAAATCATGGACTCGCGTGGTAACCCAACTGTTGAAGCTGATGTACATTTAGCTGATGGTTCATGGGGCCGTGCTGCAGCACCATCTGGTGCATCAACAGGTACTCGCGAAGCGCTTGAATTACGTGATGGTGATAAAGCACGTTACCTAGGTAAAGGTGTTTTAAAAGCAGTAGGCTATATCAATAACGAAATCGCTGAAGCGCTTAAAGGCCAAAACGCAGTTGATCAAAAAGCTGTTGACCAAGTAATGCTTGACTTAGATGGTACTGAAAATAAAGAAAAACTAGGTGCTAACGCTATCTTAGCTGTGTCTTTAGCAACAGCTAAAGCGGCTGCTAACTCTAAAGGCGTTGAGCTTTATGAGCACATTGCGGACCTAAACGGCACGTCAGGTGTTTACTCAATGCCATTACCTATGATGAACATCATCAATGGTGGTGAGCACGCTGATAACTCTGTTGATATTCAAGAGTTCATGATCCAGCCAGTTGGTGCTTCAAATTTCCGTGAAGCATTACGTATGGGCGCTGAAGTATTCCACAGCTTAGCAAAAGTACTTAAAGCTGAAGGTCACTCTACATCAGTAGGTGATGAAGGTGGTTTTGCTCCTAACCTTGAATCAAACGAAGCGGCACTTGCTGCAATCAAGGTTGCTGTTGCAAATGCAGGTTATGAGCTTGGTAAAGATATCACTCTAGCTCTAGACTGTGCGGCATCTGAGTTTTACGACAAAGAAGCGAATATCTACGACCTTAAAGGCGAAGGTAAAAAATTCACTTCTGAAGAATTCAACCACTTCCTTAAAGGCCTTACTGAGCAATACCCAATTGTTTCAATTGAAGACGGCTTAGATGAGTCTGATTGGGATGGTTTCGCACACCAAACACAACTAATTGGCGACAAAGTACAATTAGTAGGTGATGACCTTTTCGTAACTAACACGAAGATCTTAAAGCGTGGTATTGATAACGGTATTGCTAACTCAATCCTAATCAAGTTCAACCAAATCGGTTCATTAACTGAAACGCTTGCTGCTATCAAAATGGCTAAAGGCGCTGGTTTCACAGCTGTTATCTCACACCGTTCAGGTGAAACTGAAGATGCGACAATTGCTGATTTAGCAGTAGGTACTGCAGCTGGTCAAATCAAAACGGGTTCATTAAGCCGTTCTGACCGTATTGCTAAGTACAACCAATTACTTCGCATTGAAGAAGTATTAGGTGAGAAAGCACCTTACAACGGTCTTAAAGAGGTTAAAGGTCAGTAATCTGGCTTAGCTCATCAAGACTTTAAAAAACCTCCTTCGGGAGGTTTTTTTATAGCTGAAATTGTTGTTTTAGGATTTCGCCAGTAAAGCTGGTTTTTAGGTAAAAGCCGCGAGGTAAGGTTTGTACTATCTGGCCATTTGGGCCAATAGCGTCAGTCAGCGCTTTGCTATTGGCAGCTTTTGGCCTTATTTGCATTACATCACCTAAATGACCCGAAATTTCATCTACGCGACCAAGGGCAATTAGCTCCATTTGTTCTTCCCAATCACGCTGTAAAAGGGCATCTTGCTCTGCACTTGGCTGCCATAAAAAGCCACTGCCTATGGTACGGTGAAAAGGCAGTATCTCGCGCTCGCCTAAAATTGGTAACCACAAAACATGATTCAACTTTTTACGAACCGTACTTTGTTGCCAAGTCATTCCGGTTACATTTAATAGCGGCGTTACCGAAACAAAGGTTGTTTCGAGTGGTTTGCCTTTAAATGAAATAGGAAGAGTTTTTAGCTCAATGCCTAACTCTTCAAAATCAGGTGTTGGTTTTGAACCCGCTGTTGCGCCAAGCACATATTCGATAAGTTGCCCGGTCCAGCCTTTTTCACGAAGTAAATCGTCAGGGGTTTTAAACTGATATTGCTCAGCTAGCTGCCCTAGGGTGAGGCCTGCAATAGCATCAACACGTTGCATTAATTCGTTTATAGAAGCGGGTTTTATTGGTCGCATAAGGCGTTTATTTGATTGTCTATTTATCCGGTTCATGATAGCAAATGCACGCCTTAGTGGATATCTTTGTGTTTGGGTGTTTTTTGCGCACGTTAAGTGTGGGCTAAAAATAATCAGTTTTACTTTTGGATGTTCTAGTCTAACTAATTGATATTTAGTTGTTTTACTGTTTTTTTATGTTGTTTCTATTTCATTAATTAAAC
>NZ_JAKEVM010000180.1 GCF_022398475.1 Pseudoalteromonas shioyasakiensis
AGTTTTTACAATATTAGATTTTGCATAATTATATAAATACTGAAAAGCAGCAGTCACTGCTCCATTCGCAAATTTACCACCAGATATCGCAGATGCCGTCCCGCCAACAACGGCTGACTGTATTGTCGCTGCAACAGGATTACTCAACATAATGTCGCTCACTTGAAAGCCTTTAGTAATGCCCGCTGCAAAGAAACCATGACCAAACTTGCCTCCTTGAAGATCAGAAATAACACCTCCAGCTACTGCATGAGCAGCAACATGTAATGGACCGTTATAATATTGAGTTCCTTGGAAGCTCTGACCAATTCCATAGAAAACGCCAGCAATTGCTGCTGTGCGCCCACCTGCATGAAATGCAGCACCTAAGCTACCCGTATGATAGTAATTCACTTGAGCACTAAACAGTGCTGAGCACCATACCTGACAACCCGGAATAAAGTTTAAGGCGACTGATGCAATAGTTTGTAGCCCTTGGCTATTCATTGTCCGCTCATAAGACCATGCACCAAAAGCTGCACCGGCAAACCCACCGATACCAAATCCAGCAATTTGTGCCCCTGCTTTCCCTAAAAGCTTCTTAGCCGCCCATTTGAAGAAATAACCAGAGGGATCAGTCATCGACATCGGATTATTCAATACATAAGAATAACGGTTATAGTTTTGGCTATTCATTGGTGCTTGGATATGCGGATCAGCCTGTAAGAATCGACCCAAGGTTGGATCGTAGATCCGACCGTTCATATGAATGATATCTAATCCACTTAGTTCCTTATGGCCTGTATAACCTTTACTCTCGGCCGGACTTTGCTGCTCTAGTAAACTAATTAAACTACCCGATGTATGAAAACGATTTTGTTTACCCCAGGCATCATAATTAATATGTTGCACTACCGAACCACTTGCATTGGTAATCGTAGTCGTAGAACCTAAATGGTCTTTATGTAAATAGAATGTATCGTAAGTTCCATTTGAACGGTCTGTTACGACGACATTTCCCACATAATACTTATGCTCAGTGATACCGTTACTGCCTTTAATGCGCTCATACAAGCCTTTTACATATAACGATTCAGTGACGCCATCACTTCGAACGTCTTTTCTTAAATATAAGTTACGATTGGCATCATATTCCAGGTGGCTATTAATGCCTCCCTTCGTTATTAAGGTCGGTTTGTCGTATGAAGCATAAGTAAATGTTCGACTTGCGTCTTTTAATACATTACCACGATTGTCATATGAATTACTGGTTGAAAAGTCATACACTGTTGAGCCACTGCCATTTGGTCCCGTGGTAACCTTTGCCAGCCGATTTTTCTTTTCCGTATCATAGGTGTAATAACCTACACCTTGCTTGTAAGTGATATTACCCAATCTATTATAATCATAGTTTTTGAAAATACCGCCCGAATTGCTACACGTCGTCGTACCTGTCGTCGTTCGTGCAGTATCTAACCGATATAAGCTATCGTAAGAAAAACGTTCACAAAAATCGTGTGTAGTTCCGCCTAATCCATAGTTATGACTTCTCTCTTCAAGATTACCATCCGCATCGAACTTAAATGCTTGATTATCCAGTAATGTCGTTCCTTTTGTAAGCGACATCGCTTCTATATAACCATTTGATGACTTAAAGCCACGCGTTTGTTTCACACCATTGGCGTAACGAACATCAGTAACATTTCCACGTGCATCAACCGCTTTGATTTCTTGATAAATTTTCCCGTAATCTCTGTGCCCAGTTGTCACATTTTTTAGTGCCGTAGCTGCACCGTAACCATTATATTTATGCTCAACTGTAAAGCCGTTAGCAGGATAAAGCGTATATTTTGGGCGATTTAATGAGTCATACATCATTTCTGTAAAGAAATTTTCACCATCAATTACCGTACGAGTACTCGACACTTTTAGGTTATGCCCGTATTCATAAGATTCTTCATAATTAGGTGAGTCAACCCAGCTCATTAAGCAAGTATTTAAAGACTGTGCGCTGCCTTTTTTATACGCAACACGGCTTAATGCCCCTATCACTTTGGTATCGTATTCCCAACATGTGAGTCCATCTGGGTCTAAACGTGCAACTTGGCGACCCATTTTATCAAAACTAAACGCTGTAACCTGATTACTGCTATTTGTTTGCTGATATAGCTCACCAAAACTATTGAATTGATATGACCATGTCCCTTTGTCTAAGTCGATCATCTGCGTCTTCTGACCAGACGTATTGTAGATATTTGTTACCTGCGTATGACTCAACGTTGAGCCTGTATATACTTTCGCAGTCACTAATTGACTTTCTACATTGTAGGTATACGTTAATTTTGTCAGTAACGTATTCGCAGCAGACAACTGCTCAACACTTGAATTTTGACCAACGAAGTTAGTCGTCACACGCTGCTTGTTCCCCTTTTGGTCAATGGTCGTCACTTGATTGCCATTGTAAATACGTGAAATGGTATGCCCCGTCGGCGTTGTTTCTGACCCTACACGCCCTAAGCGGTCATAGTGATAGTCTGTTTTATAATTCGATGCAGCATTCTTGTTTGGCTCAGTAACTGATTTTAACCGTCCCAATTCATCATAATCTTTAACTACAACTTGCCAACTACCGTCTAACAAGCGTTTTTTGCTTGCGATTTCTCGCCCCCAAGCATCAAAGAATACTTGGCTTTCTAACCCTCCCGACGCGACGCTAATTTGACGGTAAAATGCACCTGCAAAGCCACAACTAACAGAACTACACTTACGTGTGTACATTTTTGTAATCAATGTTGGTGATTGCGGGCTGGCAGATACCTTTGTCTCGCTAAGAACACCAAAAGCAGAAATGAACTGCTGGCTTTTCGCCCCATTCGCATCGATTGTTTGAATCGCTTTAATAATACCTAGTGGGCTGGCTACGTAAGACTCACTCCCCGCAACTTTATATCGTGATTCTGTCGAAACGTTATTAGCATCGGTTGTTGATATGACATAACGCCCTCTATTATCGTAAACTTTACTCGTAGAGCGGGTATTGCTTTGTGCACCATTACCATTTACCGCAACAAATGTGGTCGACGTGCGGTTACCCCAGCTATCGTAGCTATGCGTTGTTGTGCCAAGCGAAGTTGTTTCAGTTTCAAGCATCTTATCACTGTTGTAAGTGAAACTTGCTGTTTTAACTAGGTTACCAGGGCTACCATTTACTGGCGCTTTACTCCCCCCAATTGTCAATGACTTTGTAACTGTTGCCCGACTTAAGCGCCCCATCAGTTTATCTAAGTTAGAGCTACCAAAGACGTTGGCCGTGGTTACCGTTTGATTGTTTGTAGAACTTTTTGAGCCTGTTAACAAGTTATCCGTGAAAGTTGTTATATTTGTGGCGTTACCAAAATAGTCATACGTATTCGATGTTTCAGTACGTGAAATTAGCGAGCTTGATGTTAAATCTGTATTTAATGCGTAACTACGCTCAGTAGACTTTTTGATGTAAGCTTGCACACCACCAAAATACGTCCCTTTAGATTCAACATTATTATTAGCATCACTAATTAAAATTGCATTGTCACCAACCCCTAATGATTGAACCGTGGATTTAGGTATCCCCGTATAAGGTGCTAGCTGATTATAAGTGGTCGTTGTGATGATACAATCATCATAATTGGTGTAAGTAATTGGCCTATAGGCATAAATTGGTGCGCCTTCGTCATCCTCTTTTAACTTAAACGGAACCCGCGTAGTCGATTCACCACACGTTTGTAAATCAATGGTACGTAAGAGCTCAAACCCTAAATTTCCATACCCTTTTTTATGCAATAAAAGGCCACCGTACTGATAAGCGACTGAACTTGTTGTGCCGTAGTTTGATAATGAATCAACTCGTGACACCATAAACATACCCGTATTAGGTGAAAAATAATCCTTATTACGAGTACCATCGGCGTTAAGGCCTTGTGTAGACTCTTTTTGAATATATGTTGCAACAAGTTCATTTTGGAAATTACTGAAAGTATTTGTAATGCTTGAATAGATGATGCTATTAGTGACGCCGTGGCCATTTTCAACTGAAGAGATTACATGCATTAGCTTATTTGCATTGTTGCTATAAAAAACATTCCACTTGGAACTAGAACCCTCCAGTAAGTCTAATTGCCCATCACCATTTATATCACTAAACTGAGTGATTTTGCTTTTATCAAAATTCCATGTTCCTCTTGCTTCAAAAATTAACTGCTCGTTATTAGTTTCCAGTGGTCTAGCAAAATAAGTTGTTCTAGCAGTTTGATTATTATTAGCGATAAGCAAATCAGTCCTTCCATCTCCTGAAGCGTCTAGGAAGTAGCTGTAATTCTCTTGCCCATCTGTAAACGGAAGTATTGTATTATCTGCCCCACCAGCAATCATGACTGTCTGAACGCCAAGTAATTCAGTACCATTACTTAGCCTATAATTTAGATGATTCCCGCTTCTCCATATTATATCTGTTAAACCATCGCCGTTTAAATCTACAGCTTTAGGCTTGTTGAAAGCATTACCTGATATTTCTTGTGCTGGACTCTCCCAATCTGAGCCAGAATAAAGATACCAATCAGTTTCATAACTAGTTTTACAAGTCGAGGAGGAGCTTGTAAAAGATGAAGTAGAGATTTCCGTACTATTTAATTGACCAGAACTACAATCTTTGACGGTTGTTTTCCGACCAACTAATAGATCTGTAATTCCATCCCCATTAAAATCAAGAACAGTTGCATTTGCAGCCCCAGCAGTATTGCTATATCTATAGTCACCATTAAATATTTCGTGATCTCTATAGACCTTATCATCTGGTAAAGGTATACGTTTTCTTATTGGGATAGTAGTAAGAAGCTTAGCAGAGGAAAATGCTCTACTGCCAAGATTTTTATAGTAATAAAAATTTAACCCCGTTGAATAAACAATATCCTGAAGACTATCGCCATCGACATCCATGATTTGCGTAGAACCTTCTAAACCAATTGCTTTTTTTCCGATGCCTGATACATAAACTTCTATTGTCGTTGGTTCACATTTGTTCGGATCATACTTTGGACCATATTCGCAAGATTGAGAACTAACGGTAGTTTTTTTATTGCTAATAGCAACCCAATCAGAGTCTTTGTCTTTAGCAACGATAAAATCTAAGTTCCCATCGCCATCCACATCTAAGATTCTTGCAAACTCGGCTTTTCCTGTGTAACCACTGGTACCTGACAAAGTTTTTGAAGTTGTAAAAGTGGGCCCATATTTTACTTTCCAAGAACCATCAGGGTACACAATGTCAGAATAGCCATCACCATTAAAATCAAAAAACAAGGCTTTTGAGTTATTTGCTGCATTAAAGTTAAAAGTAGAGGATGACTCAAAAGGCTTGAATGGATCATTTGTAGGCACTTTATGACAGACCTTAGTTCTTGGGATCGTGTCTTCAAAATGACAACTATCTTGTAAAGAAGTTTCTATTGGTTCCGGCTTTTGCCAGTTAAATGTCATTGGTGCATTACATACATTCCCTTGACACTCCTCTAAACTCTCTAAATAATTTTTTTCGTCTAAAAAGTCTGATTCATAATAGCTCGGTGTATATTTTCTAAATTCTTGACCATTTATAGAAACGACTATATTTTCAAGTAATGCCGCTTGAGTTGTAGGTGAGCCAACAAACCAGCCTGAACGCCTTTTCCTACTTTCTTTATAATTGAAAAGCACTTTAGCATATGGTTTCTTATTACTTTGACGACTATTACCTGTGTACTCAATCGACATCAAATAACTTTGACCATTGTGAGACGCATAATTATTATAAAAACTTCTATAGCCTTCAAGTGATGAGGTATAGTTATATACGAAGTAATTACCTTTTACATCTTCAACACCTTTAATTAGCCAAGTAAAACCTTTGTTTAGGTCTCCATCTTTGTGTAAATAGGCATCAGATTTACCTGTAGAATAAGCACCACTTTGCAAGTAAAAACCCTTAGACAGTTTTTTACCTAAAACTGAATTTGCATTTGTAGGGATTGCCGTTAAATCACCATAATAATGAATCTCACCCGCCTTATTTTCTACTGTAAATGCTCGAAGTGAACCTCCTGAATTATAATGAGGTGTGATTGTCGCAAAACTATCTATTGCAGTGTGATACTTAGCATTTGTACTCCAATAAGCTGCATCTGTAATGCCAATATCATTATTATTCTTTGAGTTTGCGGTTCTATTTTTTAGCAACCTTTGACCATTGAAACACAAGCGGTCACTTTGCGTTAACGACACTCCTCCTTGCTTACCGTCATATACCGGAGTTTTCCCACATCGTGAAATTGCACTTGAAGCACTTATATTCCATCCCTGTCCCATAATTCCTGAGCCAGCTTGAGAACTATAAGTAAGTGCAACTTGTGGTTGTACGCCCGCAGTAGACTTTGGTAAAGCGATAGGTATCGAGTAGGTCGCAGCACCACTTTCAGACACCCTAAATTCGGCTGCAATTGCACCAACATGCTCAGTGACTGAGTCTGAAGGAGAAACCGCTCTCTCACCACTAACATCAACGACTTGTGTTTCATTTGAAGTTGCATTCGCTGAACAAGCTAATTTACCTTGCTCAAACTGAGATACATCGCACTGGCTCCCTGTCATGCACGCTGACACTTCGTATTTATATTTGCCTTCAACATTGGGGGATTGAGCAACTAATATATTGCCATTATTAATAACATCACTTGCTGTACTACATTGCCATGCCCCAGCTTGACCAGTGATACTATCTATTGCTCGGTAATAATATGCACTCGTGGCACCAACATCACCTATAATTATTTGTTGCTCGTCACCGGTGTTGTATACACCAACACCTTGGACATACACAGCTGGAACTGGGATTATTGTTGTTATATTACTATTAGAAATTGGCACCCAAGATGACGTCTGGGATGAATTCGCGTGATTTGAAAGTAATATTAAGAAAAGTATATTAAAAAAATCAGATCTTTTAATGAAAATTGCTGACATATTCTTCTCCCTAAGTCGTCCAGCCAACATTAATGT
>NZ_JAKEVM010000181.1 GCF_022398475.1 Pseudoalteromonas shioyasakiensis
GGTATACATGCTACACCGTTTTCAAAAATCCTTGACACAAATGGCGATGCTTTACCTGACATCGTTTACATATCAGGTATGAAGGCGAGAGTGCATGAGAATTTAGGTGGAAAGTTTGCGCCTGCAAAAGATTTGTTCACAATTCCCTCATATAACAGTGGGGCATCTGAAATAGAGACAGAAAAATTCAGTACTTTTGGTGGTGCACCTAACAGTAGCGTGTTTGATTATGATGGCGACGGAAAGTCTGATTACTTAATTAAAAGAATTACTACAGAAGAAGAGTGTGAAAGAGTAGAAATTAGTGCTGGTACATTCGAGAATATTTGCTCAGATTACACTGTAGATAGTACTTGGTTTTTATTTTCGGGTAATGATTGGAGCAAACCAGCACTGACGTTTGCCGGTAACGAACTCTCTAGTTCTATGCAAGTTGCAGATTTAAATGGCGATGGCTTATCAGACCTTCTGTATCAAAAAAATGGCAATCTTGCTTACAGGTTATCGACAGGTATAAATTTTGCACCTGAGCAGATTGCACAAAGTACTTTTGCATATAATAAATCACCAGTTACTTTGACTCAGTATAACTTTAAGGGATCTGTTGCTATAGATGTTTCTGCCGATGGAAAAACTGACTTTTTATTGTCAAACAAGACTAAAGACAGTAATGGAGATAAATGGACAGTACTTTTAGCTAAAGCAGATGTTAGTGATCCAACTAAAATAGTTTTCCAACAAAAAGGCATATTTAATGTCGATAAATATAAAGCGCATCAATTTGGTGACGTGAATGGTGATGGAAAACTAGATTTACTCTCTTATAGCCACGATAAGTTAGAGATTCGTTACAGTACCGAACCTAATAAATTGATGAACGTTATTTCGTCGTACGATAATGGTTACGGTGTTTATAACCGAATTGTGTATTCTGGTATAACATCAAGGTATAACAATTTCTTTAATGATGAAGTTGCTGTTTATATAAAAACTGATTCAACGGAAAGGTATGATACAGATAACTCTGTTAACAATGATTACATATCCCCTAAAACAGGATACTTTGTTGTTAGTAGAGTTGACAGTGATATAACTGAGATGTCTGCAGTCTCTGTTTTATATCAGTATGGGGGTCTTTTAATTCATAAAAACGGGTTTGGAATGCTTGGATTTCAAACATTGAGGACGATTGACGCGCAAACTTGTACAGACTACGTCGACTACGAATCATACCCGAACGTATCGGATAGTAGTTCAGAGGATGGACCTACTTCAATACGAAGACCAAAGATCGTAACAAATTACAACGAATGCGTGACGACCGAAACAGTTTACCATCAACGCTTTCCTTATACAGGTATGCCAAAAAGCACAATTCAGACATTAGGCTTATCAGGTACAGCACCTATAATGAGTCAGGCGACCAATATTTGGACTGAGGCTTCGACAGCTAATGGTGCCTTGACAGTATATCTCCAAAAATCTATTGAACAGCAATATAGTTTGAATGATGACTTATCTAAGAGTGACTTGTTGAATGTTACTACTACAAATAATGTGCAAGATAGTTATGGGAACATCACCAATATTAAAGTTGAAATTGAGGATGGGTCAGATAGCTCAACAGATAAGCATTATACGGAAACGTCGAATATTTATGGTGTAAATGCAAAGTTTAAAAAACTTGGTCGTCTAACGAACACGTCGGTAACCAAGTATTTATTAAAAAACAATGTAAAAGCGCCTGTAAATGGTGTGCCAGGTAACATCGTTCGCTCTTCATCATTTACATATAATAATGATTTAATGCTAGAAACAAGTGTGACAGAGCTGGGTACAACTACTTATGGTTACGATAAGTGGGGTAATAAAGACTATGAATCTTATGCTGCTAAAGACTCTGCAAACAGTACAAGTAGTCAGCGTGAAACATTTACAGAGTATTATGGTCGTGGTCGTTATATAAAAAATCAAACCGGTATCGATAATATTACAACTACTTATGTTTATAACAGTTCTACAGCCACTCCAAATGGTCGTATAGAGCTTTTATCGACGTCGGATAATAATGGTAACAAGACAACAACTGAAATAGGTTGGTTCGGTAAAGCTGGTTTAAAAACTAAACAATTAGGCAATAGCCCGGTTACTTTACAAAGTCAAACATTCACGCAATTTTGTAGTAGCTTAACCTCAGGAACGTGCCCAGAAGATGCGTTTATCCGTCACACACAAGTAGCATCAGGGGCACCTGAGAAGCAAGTATTCACAGACAAGTTTGGTCGAGAAGTTCGAAGTCAAATACAAAACTTTAATAATACTTGGACTGTTGTTGATAAAACTTACGATGAACAAGGGCGTGCAAAAACAGTTACAGAACCTAGTTTTGGTACTGGCAGTGCATATTTAACAGAGCTTTTTTATGATCGTATTGGTCGTGTCGTTAAAGAAGTACGGCCTACTGGAATTGTTACTTCTTCTCGTAAAGGGTTAGTAACAGAACATAGAGACGAGCGTGTAAATGATTCTGCAAGTGAGTGGGCTCAAATTAGTCGAGTTACTCGTGATTTTACAGGAGCGATTGAAAAGTCTGAATCGTTGAATAAATCAGGAGTAGTCTTAGCTTCAACATTGATGCGCTATAACGCAAATAATGAGCTTGTTAGTTCTTCCGTTAATGGGGATGATGTTAACGTTATCTTTTATGACCAGTTGGGTCGAAAGACAAAAATGAAAGATGATACAAAAGGAACTTGGCAATATGACTATAACAGTTTTGGGGAGTTAATTTGGCAACAAAATAGTGAAGGTTCTGTCTCTAGTTTCTATTATGATTCTGCTGGGCGTAAAATCGCTCGTGTAGATGAAGATGGTCTCACCTGTTGGGCATATGATGATATTGGTTCGCAATATAAAGGGGCTCTATTATCTGTACAATACATAAAAGGAAAAAATCAAAGCTACGACTTGTGCAATTCAATCAGCAATGCTAACTACACTGAAGAGTACCTGTATAGTTCAAGCGGCCAAATCTATAGAACTACAACAACTATTGATGGCGAACAGTTTACAACAGAACAGTATTACGATGACTATTTGCGTCCAAACTATACAAGTTACCCCGGTGGCAAACTTGTAACTAAACAAACATATAATGATATTGGTATGCCAACTTCCGTTGTTAATGTCACCGAAGGTCATCGTGACTTCGGGAAGGTGTACCAAAGATTAGTTGAAGTTGATGCCCGAGGTAATTCGACAGTGGTTGAATATGCCAACGGAGTTCGTCAAACTCGTGCATACAAGGCTGAAACGGGCCGGATTGATACCCTATCTATTTATCGTGGCAGCAATATGCTACACAGACTTGATTACACTTTTGATGCAATAGGTAACCTTACAAAGCGAGCCCATAACTTTGGCTATGGTGGAAGTAGTTCTGATTTTTGCGAGTCATTCAAATATGATAATCATTATCGTTTAATGAAAACTAGTTTGAATGCGGGTACCACAAGTTGTAATAACAATGTTTCTGCTACTCAAGATATTCGCTACGATACTTTTGGTAACATTCTTTTCAAACAAGGGGTTGGAACTTATGAGTACACCGATCCTGATGACAAATATAAACTGAAGGCAATACGAAATAGCGCTGGTAACCAAATCTATAATTTCCAATATGATGACAGGGGAAATATTTATAATGACGGCACCCGTACTTTTGCATATACCGCATTTGATAAACCTTCGCGCATCAGTAAAGGGAGTGTTTACAGCGAATTTAAATATGATCACAATCGAAATTTGTACAAACGCATCGACCAGCGTAATGAAGGTCGTACAGAAACATTATATCTCAAAGGGCTATATGAGCGTTTAACATTGCCTTCAGGAAATGTTGAACACAAATACTATGTTGGGAATACTGTAGTAATTGACAGTACTGATGCTAAGCAAAGTAAAACTTTATATACGCATAAGGACCATCTAGGCTCTACCGTGACGGTAACAGACGCGAATGGCAGCGTTGTTCAGCACATAAACTATGATGCGTGGGGGAAACAAAATCGGTTCTATACTAGTAGCTCATTAGTTTCTTTGTTGAATCAACAAAGCCCCGTGGAAAGTAAAGGTTATACAGGTCACAAAGAAATATCGGATTTAGGTATTATCCATATGAACGGTCGGATCTACGATCCAACCTTGGGACGGTTCTTACAGGCTGACCCGTTTATTCAGTTCCCAGATAATTCGCAATCGTATAACCGTTATAGTTATGTGTTGAATAATCCAATGCGCTTTACTGATTCTAGTGGTTTCTTTATTGATGGTTTCATAACATCTTTAATTGACACAAAGTTACCACATCCAGAATTTAAGTTTTTGGCTAAAAACCCTGCTTTGGCCACTATTGCTCAAATTGCAGGTACTGCAGTTACTACTTATTATTGTGGGCCCTGCTCTATAGGATTTAATGCTTGGTATACTAAAAACTTGACTTATGCGCAGACAGGGAATATGAGGGCTGCATACACATCTGCGGCTATTACAGGCGCTACAAGTGCTGCATTTTATGGAATAGGTGCTTCTGGATGGAGTGATGGGGCTAAAGTTTTTGCTCATGCGATGGTTGGCGGTATTTCTGCTCACATACAAGGGGGAAAGTTTGGGCATGGGTTTATAGCCGCTGGGTTCACCAAATTTGTGCAAGTCAATGGAGTCGTACCAAGTGATATGGCAGGTGGTATTATAGTTTCAGCAACAATTGGGGGAACAATGTCTGTTATTACAGGAGGTAAGTTTGCAAACGGAGCCATTACAGCCGCATTTCAGTTTGCCTTGAATAATTGGCTATCAAGTAGAAAAACTCTAAAAGAAGCTTTAGTAGAAGCGAGTATGAAAAATGCTGATGAAATGACGATAGCTGGTAATGCCGATAAATATGGGACGGTAATTTATAAAGATGGAGACGAGTTTATAATTGGCAGAAGCTCTACTGATGTACCATTTGGACTTACTATAGGTGAATCTCCAACTTATTCTTCTATGTGTGATGGTTTTTTGTCATGCATGTTTTCAGGATTTAAAGATATAAGCTTTGTGACCGTCGCCCCCATGCCAATTGAAAATGCGGAAGGAGTTTTCATTACAGTGCCAAATAGAATTCACTACAGAAGTATGATTGAATCTCATTATTTAAAATTGTCAGCTAAGGTTGGAGCCCCTGTTTATGTTAATTCATTAAAGGATAGAAGCTGGGTGCATAAATTTGATGCTCGCCAAAGTTCAAGTAATACAGGAGAATAACAAGATGAGAAAATTTATATTTTTATTATTAACAATAAGCTCTGCCATTCAAGTTTATGCTAGTGATGATGATTATAAGCAAATAACTTGGAGTAATTTATTTGAAAGCCATAAAAAATTAGTAGGTGAAAAAGTAACTTTAACAGCTTTTTATAACTTCGCAGGTTTTTATAAAGATCTAGAGAGTGCAGATAGTTTTTCAATGGAATACTTGGTGTTCCCATTCTATGGTGATGTTACAAAAGATTTTGTTAAGCATTGCAATGAGAGAATGCTTATAGTGGAGGGAATTATTTCTAGCCATGAAAAAAGTAGAGCACCACGAATTAAGAAAGTAACTAGGTTAAGTCCAGTATCAAACCCTGAATATAATTGTTTAGATCAAATATTAGGTTTTGTGAATTAAAACCCATTAGGGTTACATTAATCCTCCTTTGAAAGTGCGTGAGTGAATTTCTGCCGAATTATTTTCAGAATAAAATAGTATTCACTAAATCTTCACTCGCGCCCGTTATGTCACTGATTTGATATCGGATAATCATCTGCATTAGTAATCAATCTGGTTCTAGATATGTTGCCTTACCTCAAGCGTTCGTTCCACATAATACTCGGTGCTAGTAGAACAAATAGGGTCAGGTCTTTCTTTTTTCTTTTAGCTTATTGAAGTCTAATTTTTAGTCATTAACTTGCCAATATTGATAGGTGAAAGGATGGCTAGGCCATTACCATTAGAGTTCGCAGGTGCTTTGTATCATGTTACGTCGCGAGGGAATGATCGAAGACCTATTTATTTAGATGAAGCTAAATTTGATGGGTTCTTAAAAGTTTCAGGTGATGTATTCGAACGTCATAACTGGGTTACCCTCTCTATTTTCTTAATGAGTTATTATGCAATTCTTAAGTAGAAACTCTTTGTAAAAATAACTTAGTTTTTCTCTCCTTTGAAACATTAGGAGAATTAAGTGCCTTGCTTCACGTTATGGTTATTATATCCCCTATTTTTAAATGTTTTTATATTGGCAATTGTAATTAATAAGATTTATTATAAAGCGTAAAAATTAATATTACATGGACATTATGGTGAAAAAATTTTTATTCCTTTTAGCGCTTTTATTAACTGTGAGCTCAGTAGAAGCAAAGTACATTACGGCACTAAACGGTCAGGGCGTTTTAATTGAAAGAGTTTTTGTACATGAAAGTGGTGCAATATCAATTTACATCGCTGGTGAATTGAAAAATCTAGATAATTGTACAGCTACTTTTAGGGTATACATTCCACCTACAGCGACTGCAAAAGATGAAATGCTATCACTCGCTCTATTTGCATATGCTTCTGGGAAACGAGTGGGATTTCACGGTTCTGGATGTAGTACAACATCATTTTGGGGAGGGACTCAAGATGTTCCTGTAGTTAATAATATGTGGGTTCATTAGCATTCGTTGATTTAAAAAGGATAAATAATGAAAGAGGTTTTGCTGTAATTCTAGTATTTTAGCTTCCCTGTAGAAGAGCATTTAGAGTCACCCATTAGAAAACTCCGGTCAAGCAGGCTGCTGCGTTTCCTAATGGGAGACTCCTAAATAT
>NZ_JAKEVM010000182.1 GCF_022398475.1 Pseudoalteromonas shioyasakiensis
ATTGCGTATTATTTACCTATACCGAGCTAGCAACCTCATGAAAGTTTCTTTCATCAAGCTCCGTTTTTAGCAATATGAAGTTTCGTATTGCTCTAGGTTTACTTAAATCGGGATAAAACCTTATTCAAGTAGACCGTAGTTCCCTGGATTACTTCCTTCAACTTGTTGTTTGCCCGCATCCTTATGCGGGCTTTTTTTTGCCTACACAAACGCCAATGAGAATACCTACCGATAACTTAACAGCATGTGAATTACAGATGTTAAAATGAGACAACAACCCAGTGGTAAGCGGTAAGCGGTAAGCGGTAAGCGGTAAGCGGTAAGCGGTAAGCGGTAAGCGGTAAGCGGTAAGCGGTAAGCGGTAAGCGGTAAGCGGTAAGCGGTAAGCGGTAAGCGGTAAGCGGTAAGCGGTAAGCGGTAAGCGGTAAAAACCTATACACCTACTTAATATAAGCAAGTTATCTCGATAAAAAAGCAGCTCTCTCGAGCTGCTTGATACTTATAGCTTAAAGCTTGTAACTAACCGCGGGGTTTTAGTTATTTCTCAGGCGTTAGCCCAAAGTGTAAATAAGCAATGTCTGAAACGAGTCGTCCGCGTGGGGTACGCTGAATAAAGCCTTGTTGAATTAAAAACGGCTCTATCACATCTTCAATGGTTTCTTTTTCTTCGCCAATTGCAGCCGCTAGGTTATCAAGGCCAACTGGGCCGCCCATAAATTTTTCGATAATAGCTAGCAAATATTTTCTATCCATGTAGTCAAAACCGCTTTTATCGACATCAATCATATCGAGGGCTTGCTCTGCAACTGTGGCATTCACTTTGCCGTCTGATTTCACTTGGGTGTAATCACGAACGCGGCGTAATAAACGGTTTGCTATGCGCGGTGTACCGCGTGAACGCTTGGCGATTTCGGTTGCACCTTCATCACATATGGTTAAGTCTAAAAAGCTTGCTGAGCGGGCAACAATTTTTGATAAGTCTTCAACAGAATAAAACTCTAATCGCTGAACAATACCAAAACGGTCTCTAAGTGGTGAGGTGAGTGAGCCAGCACGCGTTGTTGCACCAATTAATGTAAATGGCGGCAAATCAAGCTTGATTGAGCGTGCTGCGGGGCCCTCACCTATCATTATATCCAGCTGATAATCTTCCATTGCGGGATACAAAATCTCTTCGACTTGCGGGCTCAAGCGGTGTATTTCGTCAATAAACAGTACGTCGCCTTCTTCAAGGTTCGTTAAAAGTGCGGCTAAATCGCCTGCTTTTTCGAGTACTGGCCCCGACGTTGTTTTAATATTAACGTTAAGCTCGTTGGCTACAATGTTTGCAAGTGTAGTTTTACCAAGACCCGGCGGACCAAATATTAATAAATGATCCAGCGCTTCGCCACGGTGGCGAGCGGCCTCGATAAAAATCTCCATTTGTTGCTTAACATGCGGCTGGCCTGTGTAATCGGTTAACAGCTTTGGTCGTATTGCACGATCAACACTGTCTTCGTTACTTTGTTCACTCGCATCTATTAAGCGATCTGCTTCAATCATGGTTTACTCACAACATTGATTTTAGAGCTTCTTTAATTAGAATCTCAGTCGTCATATCTGGTTTGTTCACTGTTTTAACCGCTTTTTGTGCTTGCGGTAGCTTATAGCCTAATGCCACAAGTGCTGATACTGCATCATCGGCAGCATTATTTGCCACTAGGGTATCATCACTTGATGGCTCAATGACGGCATTATCGCTAAATGGTGTAAATAAGTCATTACCCCAATCTTTGAGTCTATCTTTCATTTCGAGCACTAAACGCTCAGCCGTTTTTTTACCAACACCTGGCAGTTTAACCAGTGTTGTTGCATCTTCATTGTTAACACAACTTACGAATTGCTGCGCTGACATACCCGATAAAATAGCAAGACCAAGTTTTGGCCCTACACCATTGGCTTTTAAAAGCTCTCTAAATAAAGCGCGTTCGGTTTTGTTGTTAAAGCCAAATAATAGCTGGGCATCTTCACGTACCACAAAATGGGTATAAATAACCGCTTGCTCACCCACTGCCGGTAAATCATAAAAGCAAGTCATGGGCATTTGCACTTCGTAGCCTACACCACTTACTTCAATAAGAATTTCTGGTGGCTGCTTTTCAACAAGTAAGCCATTTAATCGACCAATCATATTACTTCCTTAATCGTCCTCTTACGGTTTTGCTCGCACTGCCCGCAAGTTTTATTAAATTTTGTTCTGAGTGTGCATGACAAATAGCAATTGCTAAGGCATCTGCGGCATCGGCTTGAGGGGTACCTGGCAGCTTTAAAATGTTTTTAACCATATGCTGTACTTGAGACTTATCGGCGCCGCCATTACCTACAACGGCCTGCTTAATTTGCCTAGCTGAATATTCATAAACTGGCAGCTCTGCCATTGAAGCGCCAACAATCGCTGCTCCACGTGCTTGACCGAGTTTAAGTGCTGAGTCTGGGTTGTGTGCCATAAACACTTTTTCTATAGCAAAACTGTCTGGTGAGAATTGCTCTACTAATTGACTGATCCCTTGGTAAATCATTTTTAAGCGTACCGGAAAATCGTGATCGGCCAATTTAATGCAGCCACTACCTAAATAAGTGAATTTAGCACCTTGGTGAGCTATCACGCCGTACCCTGTTAATCGTGAACCAGGATCAATCCCTAAAATAATCGCCAACTAACTGAACCGTCTATTATCATTATTATCTGCGGTTAATAATGCCAGAGCACTGTATAAATTACCAGTAACCAATTGCAATTCATAAAAAATGCCCGCAATTGCGAGCATTTTATAGTCAACCCTAAAGAAAGACATTTACGCGAGTGAGCGTAATAAGCCTTGGGTATTTTTTCGCATTGTGCGGGCTATCATCAAATAACCTAAACATGCCACAAATAAGCCACCGACTGCAGGGCCAATCACCCAAATATGAGGGTGGAACTTACCTGCTAAATCGAACATCTGTTTTTGCACTATTAACAGAGCGATGTCACTGACAATCGCTGCGACTAAGCCTGCGGTAACGCCTAATAGTAAAAACTCATATAAGGTGGCATTTTTAATTAAGCGCCCTTTCGCACCTAAGGTTCGCAAAATAACAATCTCTTGCATACGCTCACCCAAACTTGCTTGCACTTGTGAAATAAGCACTAAAGCGCCACAGGCAACCACAATCGCTAGTACAAAGCCAATCGCTAACGATACTTGCTCTATGGTTGAGCGAATTTGTTTAATAAAGCTCTCAACATCTATCACGTTAACCGTTGGGTATTGACGCATCAACTCATTAAACTCACGTTTTTTCTCTGCTTTTACATTCACTGATGAAATATAAGTAGCAGGAAAGCTCGCTAGTACATCAGGGCTTAAAATAATAAAGAAGTTAGGTTTAAGTGTGGTCCAATTAACCTTACGTACACTGGTGATTTTTGCATCAAACGACTGCGCACCAATTAAGAAAGTAAGCGTATCGCCAATTTGTACATCAAGGCGTTCAAGCATCGACTCTTCTACCGATGCCTCGGCTACTGAGTCTTCGCTAAACCATGTACCGTCGATAAGCTCATTTTGATTAGGTAAGTCTTTACGCCAAGTTAGGTTTAACTCACGACCAATACCAGAGCGGGCTTCTTCGTCTTTCTTTTCGTTGTCTTCTTGCGATACTTCGCGGGCAACCAACTCACCATTTACGGCGTTTACACGGCCACGGACAACCGGATAGAAATCAGACGTTGGCATATCGTTTTGCGCTAAGAAGCTAGTTATAGGCTCTAACTCTTGCTCAGTAATGTTCACTAAAAATGAATTAGGGGCATTTTCAGGAAGCTGAGACTGCCAATCCGAAATCATGTCGTTCTTAAGTACAATTAAAAACAGTAATAACTTGATAGCCAAAGCAAAGCTAATTAATTGTACCGCATTCACATTGGCACGCTTTTGAATTGACGCAATCGCCAATGACCAACTATTGCCCGGACTCAAGCCAAGTTTGCGGCCACCACCAAAAATAACCTTTGATAAACCAAATAACACCGCAATTAAAAATGCCGTCGAAAGGAACAAAATTGCACTAATTTTGATGTTGTTACTAAATAACCACATCAGTAAAAACACAGTAAGCGCCGACATAGTAAGGTGCACTTTACTTACTAATAAACGGTCGCCTAAGTTACGACGCAGTACACGTAGCGGCGGAATATCAAATAAATCGAGTAGCGGTTTAATTGAAAACATAACCGCACAAATCACACCCGTGCTAATCGCAATGATCCAAGGCTTTGCCGATGCACTCGGCAATGCTGAGCCCATGGTTTGTGCCAAATAATCCGTTGCAACCGCTTGTAAACCATAACCAATCAGTAAACCGACAATCACCGACATTGAACATACAAGGCTCAAATGTAATAAATAGATCTTACGGATCATCGCGCGGCTACCGCCAAGCGTTTTCATCATAGCAACTGGGTCGTACTGACGTTCACAATAACGTTTTGCAGATACCGCAATAGCAACGGCAGCTAAAATAATGCCAAGTAAACCAGCTAGCAATAAATAGCTTTCGGCACGATTTAAACTATTAGAAATAGGTGACTGGCGGTCTTTAACACCATACCAGCGTTGGTTTTCTTTCATTTGTGGTTTTAACCACGCATAAAAGCTATCTAAGTTGTCTTTATCGCCAGCATAAAGTTGGCGGTAAAACACCCGGCTGCCCGGCTGAATTACCTCTGTAACAGCAATGTCTGCTTCATTAATTAAGATTCGCTGGCTGCTCGAAAACACATTAAACGGTGCATCTGGCTCTTCAGCTACAACATGACTAGCCGTAAACGTAGCAGCACCAAGCTCTACTTTATCGCCCACTTTAATGTTTAGCGCATAAAACACAGATTCACTTAACCACACTTCACCCCGACTTGGGATAGCAGTAGTTACTTGTGGTTGGTCAGTCAGGCTGGTTTTTACTTTTAACTCACCTTTTAACGGATAGGTATTTGATACCGCTTTAACCGAGCCAAGTTGCATTTCGTCACCGGCAAATAACATGGTGTCGAAGTAGGTTATTTTAGCGGTGCGTAAGTTTTCTTGGTTGGCTTTTTCTAAAAACTCAGCAGGTAAAGCATGGTTACTTGCTAAAACGCGATCAGCGGCAATAAAGGCACTGCTTTTTTCTTCAATACTTTGGCCAATTCGGTCGGTAACCATAGACAGTGTTAAAACAGTGAGAACAGCTAAGGCTATTGCTGCACTGATCACTGTTAATTCGCCACGCTTAAACTCACGTGAAAACAGTTTTAGTGCTAATTTAGCCCACATTCGCTTGCACTCCTTCGCTTTCTTTTACAGTTACTAACTGCCCTGCTTCAATATGTAAAATTTGCTGACACTTTTGTGCAAGCTGCTCATCATGGGTTACTAAAATGAGTGTTGTGCCGTGCTCCTTATTTAATTCAAATAATAAAGATTCAATTAACTTACCGTTTTTGCTATCTAGGTTCGCTGACGGTTCATCGGCAAATAAGATTTTCGGTGTGCCAATAAATGCACGAGCAATTGCTACACGTTGCTGCTCACCGCCAGATAATTGCGATGGGTAATGACCAACACGATGGCTTAAGCCTACCTTTTCAAGTAACTCAAGTGCTTGCTGCTTAGCGTCTTTGCTTCCTGCAAGTTCTGCCGGAAGCATTACATTTTCAAGAGCTGTTAAGCTTTGTACAAGCATGAAAGATTGAAACACAAATCCTACTTTTTCAGCGCGAAGTGCTGCGCGTGCTTCTTCATCTAATTCGTGTAATGCGGCTCCGTCTAAATGAATACTGCCGCCCGTTGATTGGTCAAGGCCCGCCAATAAACTTAATAAAGTAGACTTTCCCGAACCTGAGGTGCCTACCACTGCAACTGAGTCGCCCGACTTGACATTAAAGCTGATGTCACTGAGGATGGTCAGGTCGCCCTCAACCGTGGTGACCGTTTTAGAAAGTCCTTTAACTTGAATGATGTTTAATTGAGAAAGCGCTGACATATGATGCATCCAATCCTACGTTTTATATTCGTTTTACTGTTAGTAATCAAACCACTTACGGCAGCAGCTGACAACACAATTTTAATTCTAGGTGACAGTTTAAGCGCCGCTTACGGACTTAAACAAGAGCAAGGCTGGGTTAAATTGTTACAAGATAAGTACGATGAAAAAGACCAATCTGTATACCTAGTAAACGCCAGTATTAGCGGTGAAACCACAGGTGGCGCCCTAAGACGGCTCGACGCGTTACTAAGCGAATTTGAACCCACTCATGTACTCATTGAGCTTGGCGGAAACGATGGTTTACGAGGTTTCCCTATTAAACGCCTGCAAGCTAACTTACGTGATTTAATTGCAAAAAGCCAAAAAATTGGGGCGAAAACCGCCGTAATGGAAGTACAAATTCCACCAAACTATGGCCCGCGTTATACCAAACTTTTCACCGATAGCTTTAAAACCATTGCCGATGAAACAGATTCTGAGCTCATGCCCTTTTTCATGCTTAGTATTGCAGGCCGTCCAGAACTTATGCAAAACGATAACCTGCACCCTAATGCCGATGCTCAACCATTAATACGCGACTTTATGTACAAAACGATCAACGATTGGCTAGATTAACCTCTAGCCCATTGATTTAATGCAGATTACCTGGACAATAAACAAGCAATCGAACAGCGGAGATATTGATTTTTATAAAAAAAGCCGTACTATGGCTTGCAACGTCGGCATATAGCGCAGCTTGGTAGCGCACTGTCATGGGGTGTCAGGGGTCGCAGGTTCAAATCCTGCTATGCCGACCATCTTTTCCCCTTTTATATCAAACAGATATACAAAAT
>NZ_JAKEVM010000183.1 GCF_022398475.1 Pseudoalteromonas shioyasakiensis
ACCTTAAATTTACTTGCTAGTTATTAAAAATTATCACTATTTTAAAATTCGTAAAATTTAACGTGATATGATTTTCTAAATATTAATTATGTTTAAGTGTTTAATGGATTTATATCGAGTGAAGTTGAATTTTTAATGTGTCTATCATGTTAAGAGAACGGGGTGTGGCTTTAGTATGTTGATTCAGCGTTTGATAATGTTCTACAACCTAGCTTATAATTTCATACTTAAATAAAATTTAAAATCGAGATTAAGATGAAAGTACTTTTTATTTTTTTCGTACTACTTACTTTTCCTGTTATGGTGGTTGCAGCAGACTACGAAGTGGGTAGTTTTCAAGTATCTAAACTTCGCTTTGGTTCTGGTGGAGTGTATGTTGCAGTTAAACCTGCTCCAATGGGTTGTGGTGGTGGCAATCATTATCGTATGCATTTTAAGGTAAATAATGTAGATTCTCTTGCCTATAAAGATATGGTTGCTGGTTTACTTTCAGCAAATGCGACTGGTCAAAAAATACAATTCCTTTGGTATCAGAATAAAGGTGTTTGTAGTAGTTCAAATGTTTTGATTTTAGATATGTTTGAGTTTGCTGAAAAGTAATGACTAATATCTTGTTTTAAATTTTATCATTACAATAACCTGAAATTTAACTTACTTTCCAAAAGCAGAAACGATTGATAGAAAAGTTATGGAAATAAATTTTATCAGCCTTAAACAAGGACTATTGCTTATTTGCTATTTAATACTCTATTGAGGGCTTTCAACAATAATACCTTTCTTGTAACTCAATAATAATTAGACATCCCTTTAAGGATGTATGTTCTTGATTGAGGCTTTTATAAAACTTCACAAAGGTTAATTTTCTTAATCGTCAGTTCGTGAATAAGATGGCAAATGGCATTCCTATCCTCGATACCGTTACTAAAAAGTGTAAGGTTAAACAAACTGGCCCACAGCAATTTACTATAGTGCTAACACAAGGCTTAAACCGCCAAATACGTCGTATGTGCGAATATTTAGGCTATGAAGTGGTGACTTTAAAGCGCACACGAATTATGAACGTGACCCTAAAGGGTTTAAAAGTAGGGCAGTGGCGTCACTTAACCGAACAAGAAATGGCTGAGATCAATAACTCAATTGCCGACTCAGGTAAAACACAAGAGCGTTCAATTGATGAAAACAAACAGCCAACGCAAGCTCGTGCTAAGCAAAAGCCACGTAATGAAGAAGAAAAAAGCGCGACTTTTCTAAATACGTGAAAAAAGCACGCAGTGATGCTAAGCAAGGTCAATCAAGAGCAAAGGCTGGCAATTCACATTCATCAAAACCAAATCAAACGAAGCGTAGCAGTACCAAACGCACAGGCACATTAAGTCTGAAAAAGTAAGCTCAGCGCATTAGAGCCCTGGCTAGTATTTACTCGTAATCTTCAGGGTTCTTTAATGATATATAGTGCAACCTCAGCCTTCATTAGGGTCAGTGGCATCAGCTTCAAGACGGTCTCTTTTCTGTTGAAATTCTTTTTTAGTGAGTTTTTTCGCGATAATATCGATAAGTTGATGTTTCCTTACAAAGAACAGCTCTTTTGTATTGTCATCTTCAAATAGTAATAGTGTTACTTTATTGTTTTTAACACTTGCTTCAATCAATTTGAATCCATTCACAATCAAGTTAGGTCTAAAATACAGAGCAATCTGACTGTTTTGTGGAAAGTCGTAATGAGATTCAACAGTCGGGCTTGAAACAGAATCACACCCGAGCTCTAAATCGGGTGATTGTTGCCCTTCACAAATATCTGCGATTGGTGTGCCTATTTCCCCAAAAATCCATCTTGAGTTAAATATCAATCCATTTTGTCCTTCAATTGCTAAAACAGCATCAGATAAACTTTCAACGGCAACGTGAAAAGCTACATTAGACTCATGCTGATAGTATGTATTTTCATTGGCGCTTAAGGTACCACTGAATATTGCAATCAATAAGTAAAGTACTTTTCTACGCATCTTAGCCCTTCAAGTCTTAAATAAGCAGCAATAGGTTAGCACACAAGCTGATAGGTTAACCATTAAATAGACACCCACTTTATTCACAACCATAGCTAGACCACCATAAATGGACACCCACTTTAAAGATAATCATTAAACAGACACTCACTTTATTTAAAACCACAATCAGAACATCAAAAATGGACACCCACTTTAAATGGACATCCACTTTAACTTTAAAAGTAACTAGACACCCACCTTAAATAACAAAATACTTATGCTAGACACAGGCGAGCTCTCGGCATCCGACTTTACCGAGAATAATAAATAAGTTAAAAATTGATAGCTGACCAATTTTCACGACTAATAAACAGGGTTATCAATGGCTAGCTTTCAGAATGCATTTATCTTTATTGCATCCCTATTGTTTGTTGGTTATGGGGTGTTGGGGTTATTAACGAATAAAATTCGTGTAGGTAGCCGAAGTTATACAGGGAGCATTAGCACCATTTATAAGCACCAAGAACCAGTGCGCTTTTATTTTTGGTGTTGTTTATTTTTATTTGCTGGCTGTGGCGGATTTTATTACCTTTTTGCTTATTAAAATAAAAGGTAATAAAGAAAAGCCCTAACAGTTTGCTGATAGGGCTTTAGGTTGAGAGTCAATCTGTATTAATTAGCGTGACGCTGTTTAGGTACTTTGATCTTAAACAGCATGGTATAGAGCACAGGCACAACAATTAGTGTCAGCACTGTCGCAAAACCAAGACCAAACATAATGGTTACCGCCATTGACTGGAAGAATACGTCAAATAGCAGTGGGATCATGCCTAAAATGGTGGTAATTGCAGCCATCGCTACAGGACGAACACGGCTTACACCAGAGTCGAATACTGCTTTGTAAGGGTCTTTACCACTATCGAGTTCAAGATTAATTTGATCAACTAATACAATGCCGTTTTTGATGAGCATACCGCTTAAGCTCAGTAAGCCGAGCAGTGCCATAAAGCTAAATGCTGCATTCATTAGTAATAAACCAGCTGATACACCTACAATGGCTAGTGGCACTGTTGCCCAAATCACTAAAGGCTTTTTAACTGAATTGAATAGTAATACAGTTATAGCGAACATAGCTAAGTAACCAAGAGGTAATGAGCCGAAAATAGCTTTTTGCGCATCTGTTGATGACTCATACTCGCCGCCCCATTGCAATTCATAGCCACGAGGTAGTTCAATAGTTTCTATGTCTTTGCGAACACGTGCAAACAGCTTCGCTGGAGTTTCATCGCCAATAACATCGTGGTCGGCCATTACAGTGATGGTACGCTTACGGTCACGTCGCATGATCAAGCTGTCTTCCCACTCAACAACAAAATCATCAACCACTTGTGTCACCGGTACAAATACACCTAACACTGGGCTGTAAATTTGTAAGTCACGTAAGCTTTCAACGTTTAAGCGCTCTTCTGCAGGTGAGCGAGCAATAATTGGCAGCATTTGCGTGCCGTCTTTATAAACGCCCACTTGTTTACCCGATAAGCTAGTTAAAAGCAGTTGATCAAGGTCAGATTTAGCAATCCCTAAACGACGGGCTTTTTGCTCGTTAAATTGCGGACGAATTAACTTCGAGCGAGCACGCCAATCGTCACGGATATTAAATGCCCCAGCATCTTGATGCAGAATGTCTTTTGCCTCTTTTGCTAATTGGCGAAGTACCACAGGATCAGCACCAGAAAAACGCGCTTCAATTTTTGCATCTGTTGATGGACCAATTTCCATACGTTTAACTTTAAGCTGAGCATCAAGTACATGTTCGTATTGGTAATCGCGTACTTTTTTGATCATGGTTGTAACAGCTTCGCGGTCTTTTACTCGAATAATCAATTGCCCATAGGCTGGGTATGATTTTTCAGGTGCGTAAGTCAGCATAAAACGCGGTGCACCTTGACCAACCGTTGTGGTTATTTCTTCAACCAGTGGGTCGGCTTGTAAGAATTTTTCGAGCTTTGCAACACCATCCATAGTGGTATGAATATCAGCGCCTTGCGTATGCCAATAATCAACATAAAACATAGGAGTATTCGATGCTGGGAAGAACGACTGCTTGATAAATTTAAAGCCATAAACTGAGCTAACAAGCAGGATCACCATCAGCAGTAGCGTGGTTTTACGGTACCGCATTGCTGTATGTAACACGCCTTTATAAACATTAAAAATAACACCTTGATAAGGGTCTTCATCGTGATGCGGCTGTTTTTCAGTGGCTTGTTTAAACATTAAATCAGCGAAGAAAGGCGTTAAAGTAATGGCTGTGATCCAGCTTAGTAACAATGAAATAAACAACACCCAGAACAAGCTGCCAGCAAACTCACCACTGGCATCTGAACTCAAGCCAATCGGCGCAAAGGCAGTAATAGCAATAACCGTAGCACCCAGTAATGGCCACTTGGTTTGATTAACAATGTTAGTCGCCGCTTGCAGTTTTGTTTGTCCGCGCTTGAGGTTTATTAATATGCCTTCGGTTACGACAATGGCATTATCAACCAGCATCCCTAAGGCTATAATCAAGGCACCTAATGAGATCCGCTGTAAATCAATGGCAAATAACTTCATGAAAATGAAGGTACCTAGTACGGTCAGTAGAAGTATTACACCAATCAATACGCCGCTCTTAAAGCCCATGAAGACTAAAAGCACGATTATAACAATAGCAACGGCTTCAAGTAGGCTGATAATAAAGCCACTTACTGACTTTTCAACTTCGGCAGGTTGGTTATAAACACTGTTTATTTCCATACCATGTGGTCGTTGATATTCAAGTGACGCTAAATGGGCATCAATATTTGCGCCTACATCAACAACGTTAACGCCTGTGCTAAATGACACGCCAACCAGTAATGCTTGTTGCTGGTTATAGCGAATAATATTGTTAGGGACTTCGGCGTACTCACGAAAAACGGTAGCAACATCACCCAAGTAAATAAGCTCATTTTCACCTGGTTTTGAAATGAGTAGGTTTTCGAGCTCTTTTACGTCTTTAAATTCACCGGTTGGGTGTAAGCGAATTGATTCATCGCCAACGCGCACTTTACCTGCGTTCGATACGCTATTTTGAGTTTGTAAAAGCTGATAAATACGATTAGGCGAAATACCTAACTGGGCAAGTTTGCGGGTTGAAATCTCAACCATGACTTGTGCTTGTTGCTCACCACCCACGGTTACTTTACTAACGCCATCGACTAAAACCAGTTCACGTTTTAAATAATCAACGTAATCTTTAAGCTCATCGTAAGAATAACCATCACCAGTGACTGCATACATCACTCCGTATACATCACCAAAGTCATCCATAATTTTACTAGGATAAACACCAGAGGGCATCGACGATGCTTGATCATTGATTTTACGACGCAACTCATCCCATATTTGGCGTAAGTCTTGTTTACGATAATTGCTTTTCATCTCGACGGTAATTTGCGATTTACCCGGTGATGAAATACTGGTTACGTAATCAACATACGGTAGCTGTTGAATTGCATTTTCAATAGGGAAGGTGACTTCTTCTTCAACCTGCTGTGGTGACGCGCCCGGATAAAGGGTGATCACCATGGCTTTTTTTAGGGTGAATTCAGGATCTTCTAGTTGTCCTAAGCCAAAGTAAGCGACGGTTCCACCAATCAGTAAAAACAGCGCGAACATCCAGCTAATGACTTTTCTTTCAATAGCGAGTGCTGCAAAGCTCATTATAAGCCTCGCTCTTTTTGCCATGGACGCACTTTCATGCCTTCTTCTAAAAAGTGCACACCAGCAGCCACAATGATTTGGCCTTCTTTAATACCTGAGAGTACTTCAATACCATCACGGTGTAATTGGCCAACTTCAACAGCTTGCTTGTGCACTAAACCTGTGTTTTCGTCATAAAGCCACACATAGCTGTTGTTGTTTTCAGACTCAGTAGGTTCTGAGAATACCGCCTCAACAGGCAGTAATGTATAAGGTGACTGTGAGCTGGTGATTTTGCTTAAGTCTATATCAACGCGGCCAGTCATACCGGCAAGTAGATTAAAATCTTCTGGCACAGGTAATGAAAACACAACTTTATACGTTAAAGTAATTGGGTCGGCTTGGGTATCAAACTCTTTAATGGTTAATTGATATGACTTGTTTGGGTAACCATCAAATACAACTTCTGGTTGGTAATGTACGTCTTTATCGATACGTGCAATGAGCTTTTCAGGTACTTGAATAACCACATCCATCAGGTCGCGGGTTTCAAGGCGAAGAATGTTTTGTTTTGCTTGAATATTTTCAAAGTTTTTCACAAACACCTTTGCCACAGTACCAGCGAACGGCGCGCGTAATTCACTATTATCTAGGTTGGTTTTGGCAATTTTTAGCGCTGACTCAGCAACCTGTTTATTGGCAAGGGCTTGGTCTAACTCAGATTGACTGGCAATGGAGCGATTAAAAAGCTTTTGCACTCGCTCAAGTTGAGACGCTGCAAGTTCAAAACGTGCTTTACGCTCTTCATACTGCAGTTGAAAATCTTCAGGATCCAGTTTTGCTAAAAGCTCTCCTTTTTCAACGTGTTGGCCCGCAAGAGCAGGGAACTCAAGTAACTCACCATTTACTCTAAAAGCGAGATAAGAACCTTGGTTAGCAACAACTTCAGCAGGAAAGCTGCGAATGCTTTGTTCTGAATTATTGCCAATATTAAAAAGTTTAACAGGACGTACTACCGGCTCTGCTTCATCTTGCTGTGCTTGCTCTGAACATGCCGCAAGAAGCAAAAACATGCTGCTCATTAACGCGGCGGTTGCCAATCTCATTGTCTTCTCCATAGATAAGAAAGCATAAATTTGCTGCAGGATACGCTGCAAAGA
>NZ_JAKEVM010000184.1 GCF_022398475.1 Pseudoalteromonas shioyasakiensis
GAATTACACTAAGTTGAAACAGCTTGAATTACCAGAAAAAAAAGACCCGACAAGCGGGTCTTATGTAACAAAGTATAAACTTTTAACCTAGAGGTGGCTTTCGTACACTGCAAGCGCTTGGTCAAGGTCGGCTAGTAAATCAGCTACATCTTCAAGACCAATGTGTAGCCTTATTACCGGACCTTGCGACCAACCTGTTTCAGAGCGAAGCCCTTTCATGCTCAGGTTTGCTGTTACTAAACTCTCATAACCACCCCAAGAAAAGCCCATTTTAAAATGGTGCAAGCTATCTAAAAACGAATCAATCGCTTGTTGATTACCCTGCTTCATTACAAATGAAAATAAGCCGTTGCTGCCATCAAAGTCTCGTTTAAAGAACTCATGACCCGGGCACGTTGCAAAAGCCGGATGGCGAATATGATCAACCAATGGGTGTGTTTCAAGCCATTTAGCCACTTCGATGGCGGCTTGTTCATGCTGCTTTAAACGCACAGCCATAGTACGGAGACCACGAAGCGCTAAATAAGCATCATCAGCAGAGGTACATTGACCAAGTAGGTATGAATTTTCTCTAAGGGTTGGCCAATACTTTTTATTGGCAACCGCCACCCCCATCATCACATCTGAGTGACCAACGATATATTTTGTCGCTGCTTGAATACTAATATCTACGCCATGCTCAAGCGGTCTAAAATGCAGACCATTCCCCCAGGTGTTATCTAGCATGGTCATTACACCGCGCTCATTTGCCTTTGCAACCATGGCTGGCACATCTTGCACTTCCATGGTGATTGAGCCAGGTGATTCTAAAAACAATACGCGAGTGTTATCTTTAATAAGCTCACTAATCCCTGCACCAATTCCCGGCGGGTAATAAGTTGTTTCAATTCCTAATCCAGCCAGTATTTTGTCGCAAAAATCACGGGTCGGCTCGTAAGCGGTATCCACCATTAAAATATGATCGCCCGCTTTCACAAACGAGAGTAGCGCATTGCTTATTGCAGCCGCACCTGATGGATATAGCGCACAGCCTTCGCCACCTTCAAGTTCAGCAATGGCTTCTTGCAAAGCAAAGTGTGTCGTCGTACCGCGACGGCCATAAAATAACGTTTTGTCGCCTCGCTTCTTCGCCGCTGCTTTTAAATCAGCCACTGAATCGAATACTACCGTTGATGCACGTTGCACCACAGGGTTCACAACCCCTTGTGTGTACGCTTTTTTACGCCCTGCAGAGACGATTTGGGTATTTTTATTTGTCTTTGTCATAATTTGTCCAAGCTGTGCTTTACAGGTTGCGCCAGTGCTCAACCAAAAATCGAGAAATAGAATCTTGTCGGGTTAGTTTAAGATGACTGCCCTGCTCATGCCATTGGCCGAATTCATTAAGTTCAGCACGGCTAAACCATCTTGCATCGTCTAACTCGTCTTTATCTACCTGAATATCTTCTGAAACCGCTGTGGCCATAAAGCCAAACATTATTGATGATGGAAATGGCCAAGGCTGTGAAGCGATATATTGAATATCTGTCACCGCAACACCGGCTTCTTCCATAACTTCGCGGGCAACGGCCTGCTCTAGTGTTTCACCTGGGTCTGCAAAACCAGCAAGAGTTGAAAAAACACCTTCAGGCCAGCTTGCTTGACGGCCTAACAAGCAGCGCTCAACCCCATCTGAAAAGGTTTTAGTAACTATCATAATCACCGCAGGATCGGTTCGCGGAAAGGTTTGATGCTGGCAAGTTTGGTTCTCACATAATCGTGAATGCCCAGCTTCAACCATATTATTTTCATGACCACAACGGCCACAAAACCGGTGCGTTGCGTGCCAAAAACACAAGCCCCTTGCCAGTGCGGCAATCGAACCTTGTTTTAACTCAACTTGTGGGCCTAACTTGCGAATATCTACAAATTCAGTGCCATTAAGCATAGGCTCAATAAGTGAGTCTGGAACATGGCTGACGTCTAAAGCAAAATGAGCCACATCATCGTCGTCTAAACCCAATAAAATGCTTTTTGATAAGTCGAGATGATCCACTTGAGATAAGCGTAAATAACACACTTCAGGACTGTCTTTAACAAATAAACTTTGATTGTTATTGACCAATAACCAGCGACTCTGAGAATTCATTTGAGCCTTTAACCACTTTGGATCTTTACGACGATTTGATGCACGATCCAATGGCATTTGAGAGTAATTCAGCATGGCATTCCTTGAAAATAGTTTACTCGCTAAAACTACCATAAGCGGATGATAAACCCAATTTATTACAGGCATAAAAAAAGCCCAAACTGGGCTTTTTTATTCTCTCTCACAATTTTACAAGGTCGCTAGGTGCGCTTGTAGTTTTTGGTTCTCAGCTTCAATATGCTGATAGAACTCTAAATCTTCTAATTGACTCGCTGCAGCTTTATCAATGATGATCACCGCATCTTTATGAAGTTGCAGTGCTGAAGCTGGGCATTTAGCCATTAACGGGCCTTCTACCATGGCATGAACGGCATCAGCTTTACTTGCACCGGTTGCTAAAAGCACTACTTTTTTGGCTTCTAAAATAGTGCCAATACCCATAGTGATTGATAAATGCGGTTGATACTCACCCTCAGCAAAAAATCGCGCATTGTCTTCAATTGTCGCTTTGGTCAGTGTTTTAACACGGGTGCGTGATGTCAAACCAGATGAAGGTTCGTTAAAGCCAATATGACCATTACGGCCAATACCAAGTAGTTGTACGTCAACACCACCAGCCGCTGTGATTTTTTGCTCATATTCATTACAAGCAACAAGCGGGTTTACTGCATCACCCGGCGGTACATGGGTGTTTTGTTTATCGATATCAACATGGTTAAATAGCTGTTCATTCATAAAGTAACGATAACTTTGTGGATGCTCGCCAGTTAAACCTAAGTATTCATCTAAGTTAAATGTTGTCGCTTGGCTAAACGAAATATCGCCAGCTTTATTTTTTTCGATCAGTTGTTGATACAAAGCAACAGGTGTTGACCCTGTGGCAAGACCAAGTACTGAGGCTGGTTTTTTTAGTAATTGTTTCGCAAAGATGTTGGCACCATACGCTGCAACTTGGGCTGCATCATCAAGAATCACTATTTGCATATCGATTAGCTCTAATTATAAGTTGGAAAAAAATGGGACCTAAAACCCAACCCCACGTGCAATCGAGCTGGGTTTTAGATCAAACCACTGCCAGGATACGATGCAGTAGCTATAACCATTATGACAACGCTGTCATTATCACTTCTAGTTTTATCTTTGTAAAGTAAAAGTGAATAAAAAATTACTCTTTTTGTTAGTGTCTAATAATTATTAAACACTAACAAAGATCTTACGGCGATACATCCAATGCAATACCAGCATTTGTACTGCTAATAATGCAATTACCGCCATCAGGGGTTGCCATGCCTCTGGCACAGCTCGAACCACCCCACCAAATACGCTTTGGCTGACATAGCCCCAATTCACAAGACTTGACGCTAAGTAAATAATAATAGAGTTTGCACCTATGATCACAAAAGGATACGCGGCGCGTTGCCCTGGCAGAATATCCACCAGTGCATAAAAAACGGCGAGCAATATGGCACTCCAGCCAACGGTTACAAGCACAAATGAGCTAGTCCAAAGCTCTTTATTTACTGGGAACTGTAAATCCCATAACCAACCTAAACACACACTTACCACACCTGCGGCGAACAATAAGGCGGTCATTTTCCACTCGCCAATTTGCTGAGCACGAGCCACTAGTTGACCTGCAAACACACCCATTAATGCATTAACTATCGCTGGGATATTCGACAATACACCTTCTGGGTCTACCACACGGTTTTGATAACTAATCCCCGGTAGTAAGTGTGCATCAAACCATGCATTCCAACTTCCTGCTGCTGAAAGGTCGCCAGCACTGCCACCCGGCACTGGAACAAAACAAAGTAGTAGCCAATAACCCACTAAAATAGCTGCTGCGGTAATAATTTGTGTTCGTAAACTGGTATGCCAAACCAACATTGCACAGAAGAACCACGCAATAGCGATGCGGCCAAGCACACTGGCATAACGAATTTCATCCAACGCCATTGGCATCCCTGTGCCCCAGCCGTGGTTATACAAAATACCTAATAAACACAATAGTAAAAGACGTTTACCCGCCTTACGGTAATACACTTTGCGCTCATCAAACGGTAAATGGTCAATGCGTTTCGGGGCTAACCCCATCGCCACACCCGATAAGAATATAAACAATGGGAAAATCAGATCGTAAAATGTGAAGCCATGCCAAACGCTGTGCACGGTGTGTGCTTCAAAAACTTTCCAGCCAGTCCAGCCAGTTAAAACGAAGAGCGCTGCGAATAGTGACTGTCCGCCTAATATCCAAAACATATCCATGCCGCGCAGTGCATCCAGCGATGCCAAACGTTTTCTTGTTGGTTGTGTTGTTGTCATTGTATTACCTTAAATAGAAAAAGCCCCGCGATACAACGGCGGGGTTTTTACCAGGGAAGCTTGTTATAGCGCTTTTCCAGCAATAAAGGTGGCTTGTACATTTTGCTGTGCGTCTAACACCACAAAGTCAGCGTCAAACCCGCTCAGTAAGCGACCTTTTTTATGTAAACCTAAATATTGTGCAGGATAAAGTGATGCCATACGTAAGCTCTCAGCAAGGCTAACATCCAATGTGTTCACTGTGTTGCGCACCGCACTTGCCATATCAAGTACGCTGCCTGCTAATTCACCGGTCGTTGAATTTAATCGGTCGCCAGTACGAATAACTTTACGACCATCAAAGAAATCAAACTCCATATCGTCAGTCCCTACAGGTGGCATTGCATCTGTGACTAACATAATTTTTCCGCGCTGTTTACTGCGAATTGCTAATTTTGCTGATGATGGGTGTACATGGTGACCATCAACAATCAAGCCGCACCAGCTGTTATCATCCCAAAGTGCAGCACCTACAACACCCGGCTCTCGTGATGTAAATGCTGACATAGCATTAAATAAGTGGGTAAAACCATCAGCCCCTGCCGCAAGTGCTGCATTGGTGGTCGCAAAGTCTGCATTGGTGTGGCCAATTGATACTTTTACACCACACTCAACCAAGCGCGCGATATCATCAGCACTGACATTCTCAGGTGCTAGGGTTACCATTTTAATGCCTAGATCTTGGCGGGCATAAATCGCAAATTCTTGCTCTGTAATAGGTCGAATAAATTGCTCGCTGTGGGTGCCTTTTTTAGGTAATGAAAGATGTGGCCCCTCGAAGTGCACACCCATTACGCCCGGAACACCTTCAGCAATTGCTTGTGCAGTGGCATCGGCCGCTTTTGCCATGACTTCGACTTGGTCGGTAATCAGGGTTGGCATAATCGCTGTTGAACCAAACTGACCATGTGCTTTGGCTATTCTATCTAAGCAATCTGGCGTTTGTTCAGCGTTAAAAAACGCTCCGCCACCGCCATTCACTTGCACATCAATCAAACCGGGTGCCACTAAACCTGTTAATGCAACGGCATTAGCATCTGCTTCAACAAACTTAAACACACCATTGTCGACGCTAAAATATACGTCAGATAAAAATTCGTCACCGGTAAACAATGAACTCGCATAATAAATCGTCATTACAAACTTACCTCTTGGTTTTGTTCAAGCACAGATTGCTGAGCAAAATACACAGCGCCCATTTCCGGTGGTTGAATAGGTGACTCAACGCGTTTCGCAATATCCTCTGCAAGCCACTTATTTAATGGCTCAGCTAAGCCACCAATCATAGATAAGCGTGGCGGGTTATTCTCTAATAAGCGCTGAGCTAATTTACTGACGTAATCAGCACCCTCTTTAACAATCGAAACCGCAACTTTGTCATTGTTATTGGCGGCTTCAAATACATAGCGGGCTAATTTGGCAAAACTACTCGAAGGCTGACCAGACATTTTTTCAACAATCGCCATCGCATTGTCAGCTGCAAAATGCTCGGTGATCACTTTAGTCAGATTTGTTACTTCACCTAGGCCATCAAGGTCTAACAAGGTCGCTTTTATTGCTTCAAGACCCATCCAGGCACCACTGCCTTTATCTCCTAGAGCAAAGCCATGACCGCCAAAGTTAGTTGTGCGACCATTTACACAAGAAAAACCACAAGAGCCAGTGCCTGTGATGATCACCGCACCATCACTCCCTTCATGGGCGCCGATACAGGCTGTATGTAAGTCAGTGGTGAGGAACATTTGTTTAAATGGATGCTCCCATTCCATAATCTTGTCGTACAAGCTTGGTAGGTTTACGCCTGCTAAACCTAAGCCGGCATAAAGCTGATGAACGGTTTCAAGCGGTAAACCCGCATCACGAAGTGCTAATTGTGTTGAGACCATAATTGATTCGAGAGTACGTTCCAAACCATGTAATGGATTTGCAGGACCACCTAGGCCAGTTCCTAATACACCTTGTTTAACAGAGTAGATAGTTGCTCGACATTTCGTTCCGCCACCATCGATACCAATAAACAATTGGTCCTCATTCACACTCTTCGCCATCATTTAACGACCCCTAGCCTTCGTTTAGTTTTTGTCTAAATCGCATTATTTTTCTTATCAGAATGCGAAATCATCTCAACCTTTGTTGATTTAATGTTACACAACAAATGACAGCGTTGTCATTATATTTTTTATAAAAATTCGTATAA
>NZ_JAKEVM010000185.1 GCF_022398475.1 Pseudoalteromonas shioyasakiensis
GTTTTATGTATCTTTATTAGACTAATGTCGCAGATCATTCGTTTTTACTATTTTCGATATTTCGTAAATTTATCTTTGTAGGTTAAGTTGTTGTTAAATATTGTTTTTTACCATTCGTTAACAAATGGTGTTTTGCAGTTTACGTAAACGTAAACTAGCTGTTACGACTATGGTCTCAATTCCATAAATCAGAACCCTTGCTAACTTAGTTAATGACAACTAATACCACTCATTACTTTCTTGTAATGCATAAGGGGATAAAAAATGGCTTTTAAAGATGAAGAACAAGCAAAAGCTTATTGGGCGGAAAACCTCGCACTGCTATTTAAATTATTAGCAATTTGGTTTGTCGTGTCATTTGGCTTCGGCATTTTACTGGTAGACGTACTTAACGAGATACGTTTCTTTGGGTTTAAACTCGGCTTCTGGTTCTCCCAGCAAGGCGCTATTTATACCTTTGTTGCTTTGATTTTTGTTTACGTTTTCAAAATGAATACGTTAGATAAAAAATACGGCGTAGACGAATAGGAGCTAAGCAATGGATGTTCAAACACTCACGTTTATTATCGTCGGTTTAAGCTTTGCGCTTTATATCGGCATCGCAATCTGGGCTCGTGCTGGGTCAACAAATGAATTCTATGTTGCAGGGGGCGGTGTACCGCCGCTAGCAAATGGTATGGCAACCGCTGCTGACTGGATGAGTGCGGCATCGTTTATCTCAATGGCGGGTATTATCTCGTTTGCGGGCTATGACGGTGGTGTATATCTAATGGGGTGGACAGGTGGTTATGTACTACTTGCACTTTGTTTAGCTCCTTACCTACGTAAGTTTGGTAAGTTCACGGTACCTGATTTCATCGGTGACCGTTATTACTCACAAGCTGCACGTGTTGTTGCAATTTTATGTGCTATTTTTATCTGTTTCACATATATCGCAGGTCAAATGCGTGGTGTAGGTGTGGTTTTCTCTCGCTTCTTAGAAGTAGATATTGAGACCGGTGTTTACATTGGTATGGTGATTGTATTCTTCTACGCTGTATTAGGCGGTATGAAGGGGATTACATATACGCAAGTAGCTCAGTACTGTGTACTAGTATTTGCTTACCTTGTTCCAGCAATCTTCATTTCAATGATGATGACAGGTCACTTCTTCCCACAAACCGGTTTCGGTGCAACCCTTAGCGATGGCTCAGGACAGTTTGTACTTGATAAACTAGATGGGCTCAGTACCGAGCTTGGCTTTGCGCAGTATACCGAAGGCTCGAAGAGCATGATTGATGTATTCGCAATCACAGGCGCGTTAATGGTTGGTACTGCAGGTTTACCGCACGTAATCGTTCGTTTCTTCACTGTTCCACGTGTTAAAGACACGCGTATCTCAGCTGCATGGACACTTGTTTTCATTGCAATCGTTTATACAACAGCACCTGCTGTAGCGTCATTCGCTCGTGTAAACATGATTGATACAATTAACGGTAAAGACGGTAGCGGTACAGAGTACGCAGAGGCACCAGCATGGGTTAAGAATTGGGAAAGAACAGGCCTAATCACCTTTAACGATAAAAATGGTGACGGCAAAATGTTCTACTCAGCAGGTAAGATTGATGATCCAAACAGCGCAAACGAAGTTAAAGTTGACCGCGACATCATGGTACTTGCAAACCCTGAGATTGCAGACTTACCAGCATGGGTGATTGCATTAGTAGCAGCAGGTGGTATCGCAGCAGCGCTATCAACAACAGCAGGCTTACTATTGGTGATCTCGACCTCGGTATCGCATGACTTATTAAAACGCACCTTAAAACCAGATATAAGTGACAAACAAGAGCTACTTGCAGCGCGCTTAGCTGCGATGATAGCGATTGTGATTTCAGCTTACTTTGGTATTAACCCGCCAGGGTTCGTGGCTTCGGTTGTTGCCTTTGCCTTCGGCTTAGCAGCGGCGAGCTTCTTCCCAGCTATCATCATGGGTATCTTCTCTAAGAAGATGAATAAAGAAGGTGCGATTGCGGGTATGGTGACAGGTATTACATTCACAGCGGCTTATATTATCTACTTCAAGTTCGTAAGCCCTGAATTGAATGCACCTGCAAACTGGTTATTTGGTATTTCACCTGAGGGTATTGGTCTGATTGGTATGATTGTTAACTTTGTGGTTGCAGCTATCGTACTTAAACTAACGGCTGAAACACCAGTTGAAATCCAAGAAATGGTTGAAGGTATCCGTAACCCTAAAGGTTCGAGCGCAGCACACGCGCACTAATAAAACCATTTTATAAGAACACACTCTTGAAGTTCAAAAGCCCGACTTAAGTCGGGCTTTTTATTTATTTCAAACAGGGGTAGTGTAGATATTGTCTCTATTTTATAGCGAGAATGACCATGAATACCGAGCAACAGGAAGTCGCCCAATTTGTGATGCAGCAAACGCCATTTAATCAGCTCGAAGGTGCTGCTAGTGAGTATTTTGTAAACCATCTCGATATTATTTATCTGACCCGTGAGAATCAAAATCAGTGGTTAAGTTCAGATAATCTCAGATTATTTTTAATTCGCTCTGGCGATTATGATTTAGTCGACCCAAAAGGCGATGTGATTACTAAGTTATCGAGTGGCGATTACTTTGGTTTTCCTTCACTGTTAACTGGCGAAGCGATTCAAAATAGTATTTCAGTGCAAAAGGAAGGCATTGTTTACATGTTAAACCAAGCGGCATTTGATTACTTACGCCGTGAGTATAAAGTGTTTGAGCAATACTTTGTTCGCGCCCACAAAAACCGTTTATTGTCGTCTCATTATAAAAGTCAAAACGACAGTTGGTCGGAGAAGAAAATTTGCGAATTGATGAATCGCAAAGCCGTTACCTTGGCACCAGATGCAAGTATTCGTCAAACCGCTAAAAAAATGAAACAGCAGGGTGTTTCGTCGATTATGTTAACGGAACATGATCGCCTCGTTGGGGTTGTCACCGACCGAGATTTACGCAACCGCGTATTGGCCGATGAGGTTGACCCTCAAGACTCAGTAAGTAGCATCATGACGTGTAAGCCCAAGTTTATTTTTGAAAATAACCGCGTGTTTTCGGCGCTGCACTTAATGCTTAAGCACAATATTCACCATTTACCTGTGCTTGATGAACATCACAAACCCCTAGGTATGCTCACCAGTACTGATTTACTGCGTCAGCAAAAAAGCGACCCAGTACAATTGATTGGCCGAATATACAAAGCGCACAGCGTGGTTGATTTAAAGCGTTATTCGCAAGAGATACCCGGCTTGTTAAAAGGCTTTTCGAACAATATTGATGATATCTCCTTGATTGGTAAATTATTAAGTGGCTTAACCGATGCACTGACTTCGCGTTTGATCCGTTTGTTTCAAGAAGATAATGGCGCGGCACCAACCAGCTTTAGTTTTATTTGTTTTGGTTCACAAGCAAGGGAAGAACAAACGCTGCATTCAGACCAAGATAATGGCCTGTTGCTACCTGATGATTTAACAGAAGAACAACAAGATTACTTTAAGCGCATGGGCGAGTACGTCTGTGAGCATTTAATTGAGTGCGGTATAAAACGTTGCCCTGGCAATATTATGGCGAGCAATGCAGCGTGTCGAATGGGCATTAACGATTGGACAGAAAAGTTTCATAAGTGGATCACCTCACCTACACCTGAGGCGATGCTCAATTGTAAGATATTTTTTGATTTACGCTTTATTGAAGGCTCAACCACCTTATATGCGCGCTTTTGTGAGCAGCTAAAGCGCATTTCTAAAAATGACTTATTCTATGCAGCTATGGCCAGCGACATTAAAAATACGCCAGTGCCCATTGGTTTGTTTAATCAATTTAAATTAGAAACTGACGAAAAACAGCATAAGTACCTCGACTTAAAAAAACGTGGTGTGGTGATCATCAACGACATAGTACGTTTATATTCCCTTAAAGCGGGTATTCAGCGCGCTAATACGCAAGAGCGTATTGATGCGTTAATGAAATTTTCGCTACTCAACAATGATGACTTATATAACCTAAAAGACTGTTGGCGTTTTTTAACCCAGCTGCGTTTAGGTACGCAAATTAACGAAGAGGGATTGCCTAGCAACTGTATTAACCCAAATGCGTTGAACTCATTAGAGCGACATCAATTAAAAGAAGCATTTTATTTGGTTAAACAGGCACAGCAAGCGGCCGCATTTAAGTTTGCTCGTGGTAGTTTATAGGAGGTGTGATGGTTAAACGCTGGTTAAGTCGGTATTTAGCGCGTAAGCAACTTTTGGCAGCCGATGCTTATAAAGAGCGCTATGTAGTGATAGACATGGAATTAACGGGCCTTGACCCTCGCCAGCACGAAATTGTCTCGGTGGCGTGGGTAATGATAGAAGATCAGTGCATTAAACTCAGCGGTGCGCAGCACTTAATAAATAAAGACGTGCAAAGCTTAGAGCAAAGCCCGATTTATCACGGTATTGCAAAACAAGATATAGATACAGGTGAAAGCCTCGAAACCATTCTTGGTAAGCTGCATCAGCATTTTGGTGAGTGCATTTTAGTTTTTCATAATGCGGCACTTGATTGGGGGTTTTTAAAACAGGCGTGCAGAACGCTTGGCTTAGATGCAAAAGCGCGTTTAATTCTTGATACCTTTGTTATTGAAAAAAAACGCCTGCACCAGCAAGGCCACGAAATTGGCCACGATGATTTAACACTTAGCGAATGCCGTAAACGCTACAACTTACCACATTACAGCTCGCACCATGCCCTTACTGATGCTATGGCAACGGCCGAGTTATTCTTAGCCCAGTGTCATCAAATTAGTCGTGGTAAGGCATTGAAAGTAGGGGAACTTGTGTGAATCAGTTAGAATTAAAAATTCCTCCAGGCGCGCTGCTGCTGATCATTGCGTTGATGATGTGGGGCATAGCAGAGTTGTTTATGAGTTTTAGCTTCTCGTTTTTCGCATCATCTTTTGTAGCACTACTCATTGCATTTTTAGGTGTGGTGTTTGCTTTATTAGGGGTTTATCAATTTCGCAAGCAAGGCACGACCGTTGACCCTCGAATTCCAGAAAAGTCGGCGAGCCTTGTTACAAGTGGTGTTTATCAATTTAGCCGTAACCCAATGTATGTTGGTATGTTATTAATGCTAGTTGGTTGGGGAATTTATCTTGGTAATATTGCGAGTTTTATAATGCTGCCGGTATTTATTCTCTATATGAATCGATTTCAAATTATGCCAGAAGAAAAGTTTATGGCAGAGAAGTTTGGGTCAGCATACCAGCAATACAAAAAAACTGTTCGTCGCTGGCTATAAAGGAAAAAAGTAAGAGAATGAGGTTGCTAACGCAGTTTTATTTACCTTGCTCTCTTATAATAATGTGTAAGGTCGATTACCAAAACTGCGCCATCTAAAACATACTAAGCAATTTTTATTTTGGCTGACCTCTTATAAAAACTCTTCAGGTTGATTACCAAAATTGAGCCATCTAGGGTTGTTAAAGTAGTTTTATTTACCTTGCCCTCTTATAAAAATGTGTAAGGTCGATTACAATACCGCCATCTAAAAGGCAGTTGCCTTTATCTGCAAGCAAATAGAGTGGATTTTCTTCTTCATGGCAATCAAACTTGCAATTAATGGTTTTGGTCGAATCGGGCGCAATATCGTCCGTGCACTGTATGAATCAGGGCTTGAAGATCAAATCAAAATTGTCGCTATTAACGAATTAGCCGACCCTAAGGGCATTGCCCATCTCCTTAAATACGATACATCTCACGGCCGCTTTTCATTCCCTGTTAATCTTGGCGAAGATACTTTAACGGTTGCTAACGACTCTATAGCCTTATTTGCAGAAGAAAACCCTGCGGAACTACCTTGGCAAACTCTTGATGTTGATGTGGTTCTTGAATGTACTGGGGTGTATCACTCTCGTGAACATGCAGAACTACACTTGGCTGCTGGTGCAAAAAAAGTATTGTTTTCACAGCCTGCAGATGCTGATGTTGATGCCACAATTGTGTATGGTATTAACGATGATGAGCTAAAAGCTGAACATACGATTGTTTCAAACGGTTCATGTACCACAAACTGTATTGTGCCAGTAATTAAAGTGCTGGATGACGCATTTTCGATTGAATCTGGGGCTATTACAACGATTCATGCCTCGATGCATGATCAGCAAGTGATTGATGCGTATCATCATGATTTACGTCGTACTCGCGCTGCAAGCCAGTCTATTATTCCGGTGGATACAAAGCTTGCTCGTGGTATTGAGCGTATTTTGCCTAAGTTTCATAGTCGCTTTGAAGCCATTGCTGTTAGGGTACCAACTATCAATGTGACGGCGATGGATTTAAGTGTAACAGTGAATACCGATGTGAATTTAGCGACTGTCAATCAAGCACTTAAGTTAGCTGCAAAAGACCGCCTTGACGGTATTTTAAGCTATACAGAAGAGCCATTGGTATCGGTAGATTTTAATCATGACCCACATTCTTGTATCATAGATGGCACTCAGACACGTGTTAGTCATAAACGACTGATAAAGTTGTTAGTGTGGTGCGATAATGAGTGGGGCTTTGCGAATCGTATGCTCGACACTGCGCGTGCGATGATGGCTGTAAGCCAATAATTTATAAAT
>NZ_JAKEVM010000186.1 GCF_022398475.1 Pseudoalteromonas shioyasakiensis
GGTTCAAATTATAGTTTCATTAATGTTATTAATTAATGATTTTTACCTATTATGTTTGTTGTGGTTTTGAAAGTAATGTTTATTGGTTCTCATCATTATTTTCTTTATCAAAAGCTATGCTGAAGTTACCCTGTCGGGTTAGATTAAAAATCGCACGTTGCCAATTTTCTGGTTGATTTTGTATTGCAGAATCAAACAGCGTTTTAAATAAATCAATAATATGGTCAGAAACGGCAATAGGGTGCTGAGTTTCATCGGCCTCTTTTTCATAAAAGGCTTGGCATGTAATGACCTCATCGTGCTGGCAATCTAAAACTAACGCTGCTTTCGACCAGTCATCGTTAATTTGTTGATAGAGATATTGACCTAGTTGTTGTGGGATTTGTGAGTTGGGTGTCATGTGCTGTCCTTAGCGTTGTTGCTATAAAGTGCCGTTTTCGTATTTATTGGCAAGCTCTTTCCATGTTTCAAAAAAACCGCCCTGAAATAGGTAGCTATCTGAAATAATTAATGATTGATAGCCTGAATCATCAAAATCTTTGCGAGAATAGTTATATAAACTATAACCTTGGTCGCCTCTTTCATTTAACCTCCCCATTAAACGTGTAAGGCCGATATCTTCACCTTCAACTAAATCATCAGTGCTTATTTTTCCATGGGGTAACCCACCTTCGTGAGGCATTTTAGTAAAAAACTCAAACTTATTAACAAACCAAGGTAAAATTGAAAGTGGTGCATCAAATTGTCTAGTTGATAGAAAATTAGGTTTATTTTTACGTTTAACAATTCGGTGCGAAACAATTGAAAGGTGATTGCTTTGAATAAAAAAGGATTCAAAGTCACCAGGATAATTCAGTTCATCCTCAATTCTCACTAAAAGTCTGATATCTTTTGGTGGCACTTCTGGATCTTTGATTTCAATAAGAGAAGGCAAAAATTGTTTGGGCATGTTAAATTCCGCTTTCAATTGGTTGAATAATGGGAGTAATGTCTATTGCATTCCCAAATTGTTCTAAGTTGATCAGTTATCTCTCAAAATTAAAGGTTTCAACTGCACAATAGTCTGCTCCTTTGAATAAACTGTCTAACTAACGGAATTTCTCTGTATTAGTTTTAGTTATATTGCCAACATCCATGTTGTTAAAGAGCGGTTACTGTCGTTTATTAATTTGGGTCTGTTGGTGGTGTTACATCAATTAGCCATGCTGGAATGTAGCCATTTTCAACTGTGAGCTTGTAGCCTTTTACGTCTTTAGCGATGATAGCTAAGGCTGTTAAAGCTAATGGGATGGCACCTTCGTTTGCACCTTCGTGGTCTTCGTTGTCGTAATATTCTTTATGCGCCAGCAAGGCTTTTTCCATGGCTTGATTATATTCTTGCTCACCGTTATCAGTGAATATGGCGGTGATCACCGGGATAAGCGGCCATTCCAAGCGACTAACATATAAGTAAATTTCATCATCGGCATAATCATCTGGATTACAAGTTAGGTATGCTTGCTCAATCAAGTTGGCTAAATCAGCACTAGGGTTAAATAAGCCTTTAAGTAAATCAGACAATGCATAATCAAATGGGGTGCGCTGGTTACCGTAATTAGATGTTTTAAACACATCGTTATCGATAGCCGTTAAGTAAGCGATGGCATCATGGTTACGGGCGATAATACTGCTGTACAAAGCAAGTAACCACACAGGGTGCTCAGCATGTTCAGGGTCGCGTTTACCAGTCACTTCTAAATACTCATCATCGTAAAAGAAAGGGAAAGGTTGGCCGTCATGGGCGTTACTTTGAAATATGCCGTGGCCTAATTGCGAAGCGCGAATAACATAGAGCCAAGCATGGTAGCTATTAGGGTTTTGAATCGCTTCCATGGGGAACGAGTCAATGATATTGCGGGTAAACTGTGTATGGAGTCCTAAGCGAGGATTTTTTTGAATACGGGGTATATTTTTATCTTCGTGCTTTTTATAGCGCTCTACCATATGGTCATAACTAACTTGTGCAAAGCTGTAATGGCTTTCAATCATTTTATTAGTTCCTTAAAATCCTATGTCAAAAATCGATACATCAATTACATCAACAAGCCCAGCATCATTGGCTTTTTGATACATGATTAGTATTAACGGCAGCAAAGCAAGGGTTTCATGCTTTGCTGCCAACATCCATGTTGTTAAAGAGCGGTTACTGTCGTTGATTAATTTGGCTCTGTTGGTGGTGTTACATCAATTAGCCATGCTGGAATGTAGCCATTTTCAACAGTGAGCTTATAGCCTTTTACGTCTTTAGCGATGATGGCTAAGGCTGTAAGGGGCAAAGAAACTGCGCCTCGATTGCTCCACATTCTATCTTCATTACCATAATATTCTTTATGAGCCTGCAAGGCTTTTTCCATGGCTTGATTATATTCTTGCTCACCGTTATCAGTGAATATGGCGGTGATCACCGGGATAAGTGGCCACTTCAAACGGCTTGCATAGAGGTATGCTTCATCTTCGACATAATCATCTGGGTTACAGGTAAGGTATGCTTGCTCAATTAAGTTGGCTAAATCAGCACTAGGGTTAAATAAGCCTTTAAATATATTGGCTAATGCATAATCAAAGGGTTTAAGTTGATTACCATAATTAGATGTTTTAAACACATCGTTATCGATAGCCGTTAAGTAAGCGATGGCATCATGGTTACGGGCGATAATACTGCTGTACAAAGTAAGTAACCATACAGGGTGCTCAGCATGTTCAGGGTCGCGTTTACCTACTACTTCTAAATATTCATCATCGTAAAAAAAAGGGAAAGGTTGGCCGTCATGGGCATTACTTTGAAATATGCCGTGGCCTAATTGCGAAGCGCGAATAACATAGAGCCAAGCATGGTAGCTATTGGGGTTTTGAATCGCTTCCATGGGGAATGTGTCGATTAAGTTTGTTTTTAAGCGAGTGTGCATTTGATAACCAGGATTTTTCTGTATCATTGCCAGTTCATTTTCTCTTAATCTACTATATAACTTTATAGTTCGGTCGTAGCTTACTTGTGCAAAGCTGTAATGGCTTTCAATCATTTAATTTATTCCTTAAAATCCTATATCAAAAATCGATACGTCAATAACTTCAATAAGCCCGGCGTCATTGGCTTTTTGTTGTATGCCTACGTACTCAATTTGTTGGCTTTTAGTCGCTATTTCAATCTCATCCAGCATATCTTGAATGCTCTCAACCTCTTTCACAAAATCTTCATCGCCTGCTATGTAGCGAGGGTCTTTCATTAGGCGCTTTGACTGTTCACTGTAGTTTTCAATTATCGAATTCATATACTTTTCAGAGCCTTGCTGGGCTCTTTCTTCTCCTGCTACACGACTACCCCAACTGGCATTACCGCCTTTGGCTTCGATAATTAATACTTTACCGTCTTCTGTTGCATACACTTGGTCAAATTGGCCTTGTTTGCCTTTACCTGGGAGTTTGCTTGCCAATGGTGTGGCATCTGGATAATTTTGTTTCACATAAATGCGCGCGGCTTCTTCACCCAGTGCTTCACTGGCTAAGCGCATGGCACTTTGCGCTTCTTTTAATGCGGTGGCGTTTCCGGCAAGGAGTGCGGCATCACGCTTGGCGACAGCTTGATTGCGTGCTGCTTCAAACTGTTTGAGTCGCTGTTTAACGTTGTCACTTAAATTAGCATGATTTATCTTTAATTTTTGCGCTATTTTGTTAAACACATTTATTTGGTCTGACACGGGTACTAAATTACCATTTTCGTAACGTAATTTAGGGGGCTTTTTGCCATCCAGGCGGCTAATAATGACTTTACCTTCACTGTTGGTATATGCGCGGTAATTGCCGCGAATATCGTCAGATAATTCAGTGAGTAATAAATATTCAGCATGGTCTTTTGCTGACACATGAGTCGCCACAGCGTGGTTTTTACTTGGCTGTAACTGTGTATCTGGTTTGGTTATTTTGGCTGAAACAGTCGGATGTTCAGCCGTCACAGCGTGTGATAACTGTTTATTTAGCTGCTTGCGTTTAACAATCTCGGCAATCTGAGTCAGTGCTTTATTTGCTTTTGCTAAATACCGTGATTTACTTGCCAGTGAAGCGGCCGCACCCGCGCCACCTGTGAGCATTGCTAATACAACCTCAAATGCCAAAATACCCGTTAATCGTTCTTGCTCTACGTGTGAGTGGGCATCAATATACTCGTAAGGGAAGCGCGCTAGCGCTAAGCGGGTTTGTTCATCATCAAGTAGAATGTAAAGTAACTCACATGCTTGAGTAAGTGATTGGGCTGATTTTTGTGAGAAAGAAATAATTGTTTCTAGCTCATATTTAACGGCTTCTTTATCACCGCGAGCAATGGCTTCTATAATTCTAAAGCAAGCAGAGTACACACTTATATTAATATCAATACCGAGTACAATCAGGTCTGCTACGCCCTCAATAAGTGACTTTGCACCTTGATAAAAACCAGTGGCATTTGCACCTAGTTCTATCATGTATTGGTTAAATAGACTTTCTTGTTCAAACAAGGCATCTTCAATGGCCGCTTTTTGTCGAACTTCATTTAGCATCGCTTCTAGGGTCTGCTTAAACTCATTACGCAGTGCAACTAAACGCTGTTCGTCGTCATCAGATGAAGCAATAAAACGAACCTGACTTTGACCTTGCGGCACGTTGGCCAGTTGCGCTTTGCCATTACTGAGTGAGCCGGTGTGCTCATGGCCAAGGCTATCGATAAGCGAGTAACGAATATTGTCTTCAGCACTGCCATCTAGGTAGCAATAGCTTAAGTCTAGTGTGCATAGTGTAGTAGAATCGAGTGAGCTATCAGCCAAATCAAATGATGAAATAGCAGGCGCACGACTCACATTAAGGCTTTGTGCACGCGCTGTACTTGGGCTTTCAATATCGTAATCTACGGGGCCATCAAAATTTATAAATGTGCCATCAAGGGTGAGTACATCGGTGGCAATAATCTCAACATTTCCTTGACTGTCGAGTTTAATTTCGCCGCCTTCGTTATGCAGGATTAAATCACCACGGCCTGAGCCTGTAATCGCGATTGACTGGTTGGTTTGCAAAAATGTTGAGCCATTGGGGGCCGAAATAGTTAAGTCACTTGAGTTGGTTTTAAGCTGAATATCGCTTTGCGCAAAGGCTTTAACTGCGCGACCACTTACCATCGACAGTGCTTGACGAGATTCAATAAGGGTGTTTTTTCCTTGCCATGCTTGGCTACCTGCACTTTGCATGTTGATATCGCGGTTTTGAGTGCTGAGCGAAACATTGTTTTTTACATCAATAAACTGATTATTTTTAATCACAAACTGAATGTTGTCGTTCTCAGTTGTTAGGCAAAGGTCTTTACCTGCATGTAAGTTAATGGTGCCGAGCTGGCTTATCCATTCTATAAATTGGCGGCCTGATTTTTTGGCATTGAGCTCAAGATAGTGCTCATTGGCTAAGGTTTGTAAAATGATTTTAGGTGCTTGCTTGTCATCATCAAACTGCAGCTCGTTTTGCGCCGCACTGACCAGCCTGTTTTGCGTATTATTTGCAGCGGTGACAACGCTTGGCTGCGATTCATTCATCGCAAAACCCATTAAAAACGTGTTGTTAGGGTCGTTATTTATACAGCCAATAAGTACCTCAGAACCACCAACAAGGGGGAAGTGCCAGCCAGTGGCCTGAGGTTGGTTTTGACATGCGTATAAAGCAAGTTGCTGAATTGCTTGGCTTGATTGCGCAATTGGCCTTGCTGTTGTGTCAAAATCAGTTCGCACACGGTAGCAGCCCAAATCATCAATGAAACTAGAAGTCGTTAAAGACTCTACCTTAGCCGGAAATACCATAGGTTTGGCTTGATGTGGCAAAGGTTTGGCTTTAAAAAGCGTACCACGTTCGATAAATTGGGCTTTACAACTATAGCGTGTTAAACCTTGGTGACTATTTTCGTCATTAGGTTGTTCACTGCTGTGATACACGCTAACACACAGTAAATCAGCACTACTGCCCGTGCCGGTTTGGTCGTCAATTGCAACTGAGCTACCCGCAAATAAATCACATACATTACCCACTAGCTGCGTTGTTTTATTAAGAGAGGCTAACGCGTTACTGAAATCTTGCGCTTGTAATGAGGCGGCACTGGGTGTTGATGCGCATGGTTCAAAGTAAGATTGACTGTTACTTGCGACCTTTAAATATTGTCCATGGGCCACGCAGTCAGTGCGATCATTGTAAATAGAGTGATGTACTTGGCTGTTAAAAAAGCCAACATAAGCGGTATTTTCATCGTTATTCATACCGGCCGAGTTTTTGACTGATACAACACCGCGCTGCAAATATGGGCTGTTTAAGTTACTATCACTGATCACTAACAGTTCAATGTTATTTTTTGTTTCAAACCAAATAAACAAGCCAAATTGGGTTAGTATGCGTTGTAGAAAGTGCCAGTTGGTTTCCATTGCTTGCACACACTGTGGAAGCGCTGGCAGTGATGAGCCGACACGAAAATCAATTTGCCCTGGTGAATAGCCAGCTTGGCCTGCTAAATAAAAAATAATATCTTTTAAATTAACGCTAATAAAAACCTTACTGTTTGTAATGTTTTTTAATGTGCTCAATCTATCTTTAAT
>NZ_JAKEVM010000187.1 GCF_022398475.1 Pseudoalteromonas shioyasakiensis
AAGCATTATTTATCAATTGATAAATAATTACAATTTGTTGTTGCCAGCACGGCGCAATATACTTCAAGCATTAACGATTGATAGGTGTCACATATGACTTTTACGCCAATAATGTTTGCTCGCCACAGCCAAGCTGAGACCCCAGCAGACAACGTGCTACAAGCAAATAGCGATACTGCCATTATGGATTTTAGTGGCACTGAAGCAATCCCATTTTTAACGGCTATTTTAGGTCTTGATATTAATAAGCTAACCGCCAGCGGTTTAGGCTTACGTAGTTCATTAGACGATGACCTAACAAGCAGCTACGCTTATGCCCTGTATTACTTTAACGAAACTGCATTTCGTTTTGTGCTAGGTAAAGATGCCAGCGTGCAATTACAGTCGCTTATTAATGAGCAACAACTACGTTACGACATTGATTATGTAATGCGTGACGATTTAAGCGCGCTAACCTTAAGTGGTGAGCAAGCGTTTGATGCCTTGGTCGACAGCTTTAAGCTAACGCCGGGGCTGCGTTTATCAGACATGCGCAGCTGCTATGGTGCACAAAGCGGTGAGGTATTTATTACCGCCATAGATAACCAAGCAACACAGCAATTTCAGCTGGTGGCGCGCCAAGCAGAGCTTGATAAATGGCAAACGCACTTGCAGCAGCTCGGCTTTGATTTAGCCTTAGCCAACGTTGCTTAAAAGATAAAATTTTTAAAACAGCTACGCACTTGGGTGTTTAGCTGTTTTTTAGTTACAAAATCGCAATTTGGGTGTGACAACTGTGCAACTAATGTATAATCGCCGCCCATGTTATTCCCCCTCATTAAATTGAGGCCACGCCCCACAACTTGTGGGTTAATTTAAAAGTGAAGGAATATTATGACTTCTAAAACAGTTTTACATGCTAAGCACCTTGAAGCTGGCGCAAAAATGGTTGATTTCCACGGCTGGGAAATGCCAATCAACTACGGCTCACAAATCGAAGAGCATAATGCGGTTCGCACAGATGCAGGTATGTTTGACGTATCTCACATGACTATTGTCGATATTCAAGGCGAGCAAGCGCAAGCGTTCTTACGTAAGCTAGTTGCAAACGACGTTGCTAAGTTAACTGTATCAGGTAAAGCACTTTACACAGGTATGCTTAACGAAGAAGGCGGCGTAATCGACGACCTTATCATCTACTTCTTCTCAGAAACGAACTACCGTTTAGTAGTTAACTCAGCAACACGAGAAAAAGATTTAGCGCATTTAGCTAAAGTTTCGGCTGATTTCGCCGTAACGGTTACTGAGCGTCCTGAGTTCGCAATGATTGCCGTTCAAGGCCCTAACGCACGTGCTAAAACAGCAACAGTACTTAACGCAGAGCAACAAGCTGCTGTTGAAGGTATGAAGCCTTTCTTTGGTGTGCAAGCAGGTGATTTATTTATTGCGACAACAGGCTATACTGGCGAAGATGGTTATGAAATCGTAGTACCTAACGATCAAGCTGCTGATTTATGGCAACAACTTCTAGACGCAGGCGTAGCGCCAGCAGGTCTAGGTGCACGTGATACGTTACGTCTTGAAGCGGGTATGAACCTTTACGGCCTAGATATGGACGAAAGTGTTTCTCCACTTGCTGCAAACATGGCGTGGACAATCGCATGGGAGCCAGAGGATCGTAAGTTTATCGGTCGTGAAGTATTAGAACAGCAACGCGCTGACAAGAGCACAGACAAACTAGTTGGTTTAGTGCTTGAAGAAAAAGGCGTATTGCGTAGCGGTTTAAAAGTCATCGTTGAAGGTGGTGAAGGGGTGATTACCTCTGGTACATTCTCACCAACCCTTGGTCACAGTGTTGCGCTAGCACGCGTTCCGCGTTCAACTGGCGAAACAGCCCAAGTAGAGATGCGTAAAAAACTGGTTAACGTTAAGGTTGTTAAACCTTGCTTTGTACGTAACGGCAAATCAGTTATCTAAACTATAAAAAATTTGGTGTTATCACCTAATAATGCCAATTATGTTGAGTTGTTAGCCACTTATAGCGACAGATAAATAGAGTGATAACAAGGCATTAATTTTGATATGTAGTTGTTCTACCTGAGAAATTAATAACGCTGTTAGCGCTTTATTTAGACCGCTAGAATGGTTAAATATTTAAGTTGATTGGTATCAGAACCAAAGGAACAAAAAGATGAGCAATATCCCAAGCGAATTAAAATATGCTACTTCACACGAGTGGGTTCGCGACGAAGGTGACGGTACGTTTACTGTAGGTATCACTGAGCACGCACAAGAACTTCTTGGCGACATGGTATTCGTTGAACTACCAGAAGTTGGTGATGAAGTTGACGCGGGTGAAGACTGCGCAGTAGCTGAGTCTGTAAAAGCAGCATCAGACATCTACGCACCAATCGGCGGTGAAATCGTTGCAATCAACGAAGAGCTTGAAGATTCGCCTGAAACAGTAAATAACGACCCGTACACTGACGGTTGGTTATTCCGTATCAAAGCATCTGACACATCAGAGCTTGATAACCTGTTAGACGCTGAAGGCTACGCTAACACAATCGACGAAGACTAATTAATTAGTCACGCCGACTAAAAGCCCCTCATAAGTGGGGCTTTTATGATTTTATAGCTTACTTTTCCATACGCTGTAAGTTACTGAATCAACCTGTTTTTAAGTTATTGCCAGTTACCCATTGGCAGTAACCACTTTTTTTTGGATCATAGGAATCTGGACAAATGTCAAACGCCAAATCTCTTGAACAATTAGAGCAAAAGCAAGATTTTATTCGCCGTCACATTGGGCCAAGCCCAGCGCAAGTAAGCGACATGCTGAGCGCTCTTGGAGTATCGAGTGTTGAAGAGCTGATCGGTCAAACGGTACCTGCAAGCATTCGCTTAGAGCAAGGTTTATCAATTGGCGAAAGCCGCACTGAAGTTGAAACACTAAGCTACTTAAAATCAGTAGCAAGCAAAAATAAAGTGTTCAAATCATACATCGGTCAAGGCTACCACCCAACTCACGTACCACACGTAATTTTACGTAACGTACTTGAGAACCCAGGCTGGTACACTGCGTATACACCATACCAACCAGAGATTGCACAAGGTCGTTTAGAATCATTATTAAACTTCCAGACTATGACCCTAGACCTAACTGGTCTTGATTTAGCAAGCGCGTCATTACTTGACGAGTCAACGGCTGCTGCAGAAGCAATGGGCCTTGCAAAGCGTGTTGCTAAAGCTAAAAAAGCAAACATCTTCTTCATTGCTGATGACGTACATACGCAAACTATCGATGTTGTGGCTACACGTGCAGACCAGTTTGGTTTTGAAGTTGTTGTTGGTCCTGCAAGCGAAGCGGCTAATCATGAGATTTTTGGTGCATTATTCCAATACCCATCAACAACCGGTGAAATCACTGACGTAACTGACCTAATCGCACAAGTACAAGACAAAAAAGCGATTGCCTGTGTTGCAGCAGACATCATGAGCTTATTAATGCTTAAAGCACCAGGTAAACTAGGTGCAGACGTAGTACTTGGTTCAGCACAGCGTTTTGGTGTACCTATGGGTTACGGTGGTCCACACGCTGCATTCTTCGCAACACGCGACAAGTACAAGCGTTCACTGCCAGGTCGTATTATCGGTGTTTCTAAAGACCGTTTAGGTAACGACGCACTACGTATGGCAATGCAAACACGTGAACAACACATTCGTCGTGAAAAAGCCAACTCAAACATCTGTACAGCGCAAGTATTACTAGCGAACATGGCAGCGTTCTACGCGGTTTACCACGGTCCACAAGGCCTTAAAACTATCGCTGAGCGTATCCACCGTTTTGCTGACATCTTAGCAGCAGGTTTAAAAGCGAAAGGCGTAAACCTTAAGCACGACACATGGTTCGATACACTGACTGTTGTTGCAGATAACAAAGACGAAATCGTTGCACGTGCAGTAGAGCACGGCGTTAACTTTGCGTCTAACCGCGCAGGTGAATACTCAATTTCTGTATCAGAAACAACAACCCGTGCAGACGTAGCTGAGTTATTCGACATCATCTTAGGTGAAGGCCACGGCCTAAGCGTTGACGCACTTGCAAACGAAATCGAAGTAAATGGCAGCAACTCAATTCCTGCAAGCCTAGTACGCGATGACGAAATTTTAACGCACCCTAACTTCAACTCGTACCACAGCGAGACTGAAATGTTGCGTTACATCAAGCGTTTAGAGAACAAAGACTTAGCGCTTAACCACTCAATGATCTCATTAGGTTCATGTACTATGAAACTTAATGCGACAGCTGAGATGATCCCAATCACTTGGCCTGAGTTTGCAAACTTACACCCATTCTGCCCACTTGATCAGGCTGCGGGTTACCAAATCATGATGACAGAGTTACATGATTGGTTAGTAAACATCACAGGTTACGATGCAGTTTCACTACAGCCTAACTCAGGTGCACAAGGTGAATACGCAGGCTTAATCGCGATTCGTAAATACCACGAGTCACGCGGTGAAGGTCACCGTAACGTATGTTTGATCCCAAGTTCAGCGCACGGTACAAACCCAGCGTCTGCACAAATGGCAAGCATGAAAATCGTGGTTGTTGACTGTGATAAAAACGGTAACGTTGATATGGCAGACCTTAAAGCGAAAGCCGAAGAGGTATCTGAAAACCTATCTTGTATCATGATCACTTACCCATCTACACACGGTGTTTACGAAGAAACAATTCGTGAAATCTGTGACATCGTGCACCAGCACGGCGGTCAAGTGTACATGGATGGCGCAAACATGAACGCGCAAGTAGGTGTTACAAGCCCAGGTTCAATTGGTTCTGACGTATCGCACCTTAACCTACACAAAACATTCTGTATTCCACACGGTGGTGGTGGTCCAGGTGTTGGCCCTATCGGTGTTAAATCTCACCTAGCGCCATTTATGCCTAACCACAGCGTAATTAATGTTGCTGGCACAAACATCGGTAACGGTGCGGTTTCTGCAGCCCCTTACGGCTCAGCAGCTATTTTACCAATCTCGTGGGCATACATTGCCATGATGGGCTCTGAAGGCTTAAAACAAGCAACAGAAATGGCTATCGTGAACGCTAACTACTTATCTGAGAAGCTAAGCGAGCACTACCCAATTTTATACCGTGGCCGTAACAACCGCGTTGCGCACGAGTGTATTGTTGACCTACGCCCAATCAAAGAGCAAACAGGCGTAACAGAAATGGACGTAGCTAAACGTCTACAAGACTATGGTTTCCATTCACCAACTATGTCATTCCCAGTAGCTGGCACACTAATGATTGAGCCAACTGAGTCTGAGTCTAAAGTTGAGATCGACCGTTTCATCGAAGCAATGGTGTCAATCAAGTCAGAAATCGACCGTATCGCATCTGGCGAATGGTCAATTGAAAACAACCCGCTAGTGTTTGCACCGCACACACAAGCTGACGTACTAGGCAATGAGTGGGATCGTGCATACGACCGCTTCTACGCTGCATTCCCAGTACCAAGCGTAGCAAAAGACAAATTCTGGCCTACAGTAACCCGTATCGACGACGTATACGGCGACCGTAACCTAGTTTGTTCATGCCCAGCGGTTGAGACATACCGTGACTAAGGTTTGATTAAATTCAAATGCCAAAAAGCCGTTGCAGCAATGTAACGGCTTTTTTGTGTTTTGGAGAAAGTTAGCAGGGGGAAAGTTCGCGAGAGTAAAGGGGAAGGGAGTTATCAGCTTTCAGCCGTCAGCTATCAGATTAAGAAATAAGTTAGCGAGTTGCGAGAGGAAAGTTACGAGGAACGAGTTTCGAGGTGCGAGTTGTAGGAGGCGTTTTAACGCTGAAAAAGAGTTATTAGATATCAGTCGTTAGAAGGCAGATTAAAAATACCCAAGTTAGCGAGTTGCTAGGGGAAAGAGTAAAGGAGCTTTAAGGCATAAGTTTTGAGTTAGACGTGCCCGCACATTGCTATGGCTAAACCCGCTACCGTAGGCGTGAAATTTATTTCGAGCGAAGGAGATAGGGTTAAGTCAAAAAGTAAGGCCTGACCCAATGTGTTTTGAAGCAACTCACCCGTCTGCCGAAGATGATAGCGGGTTGTTTTAATAATTGACCACTGACACTTGATATCGGGATAAGTACTGTAATAATGTACAGTATCGATTTGAGTCGGTATAACTGTCATTATTAATCACGGAAAATATTAATAATAAGCTTTCATGGATAGAAAGTGATGCATATCCAATCACAAATCTTTCCTGCAAAGCAACTCTAATAAAGAGAGGTTGCTGACAGTTGGTTAAGTTACATGAAGTAGATCCTAGAGAACAGGACGGCAGAGATACATTATCTAGGTATAAAGCCCAAACTAGAGCCGCTAGTTTAGCCAGTTTAGAAATTCTAGAAAATAATACTGTAGATCGAGTCTTTTGCGATTGGCATGACGACTTCGTTGTTAGAAAGATTATTGATGGAAAAACGTATTATCACTTTTTTCAGGTTAAAACTAAGAAAAAAAGAAATGCACAATGGTCGCTAATAAATATTTTTG
>NZ_JAKEVM010000188.1 GCF_022398475.1 Pseudoalteromonas shioyasakiensis
CTTCTACCCACTTGCCATTTTGGTAGTGAGCAGTCCAGCCTGTGGCTTTACCATCTACTTCACTCATTACATACTGCTCTTTATTTTTACGGCTGTAACGAACAACTGAAGGATTACCATCAGGGTCTTTTGCAGGTGCGTCAGCAAGGTAATAAAACTTTTCAGAAATACGGTCTCTGAAACGTTTTAATTCTTCCACTTTTGGCGCACGCGTTTCACGTGATTTAGGGAAGGTATTTGCAGCTAAGAAAATACCCGATGCACCATCACGCAGTACAAAGTAAGCTTCTGATTTTTCACATTCAAGTTCAGGTAAATGAACTGGATCTTCTTTTGGTGGCGCGGCTTCACCGTTTTTAAGTAACTTACGTGTATTTTTACACTCTTCATTACTACAACCGAAGTACTTACCAAAACGACCCGATTTTAACTGCATATCTGAGCCACATTTATCACATTCGATAATTGGGCCGTCGTAACCTTTAATTTTAAAGGTACCTTGTTCAACGATATAACCCTTACACGCTGGATTGTTACCGCACACATGTAATTTACGTGTTTCGTCGATCAGGTATGAATCCATTGCCGTTTCACAGATTGGGCAACGCTTCATTTGCATCAAAGATTCAGTTTCTACGTCTTCCACATCTGCCGCAATAGCTTCATCACCTGACACCAAGTTCATGGTCGTAGTACAACGCTCTTTAGGTGGCAGGTTGTAACCCGTACAACCTAAGAATACACCGGTTGATGCAGTACGAATCCCCATCTTACGACCACAAGTCGGACAATCGATATCAGTCTCGACCATTTGGTTTTGGCGCATACCACCGCGCTCTTCGTCGCCTGAGGCAATTTCAAGCTGAGTTGAAAAGTCTGCATAGAATTTATCAAGAACTTGTGTCCAAACACGCTCACCTTCTGCGATATCATCCAGACGACCTTCCATCTTAGCGGTAAAATCAAAGTTCATCAGATCTTCGAAGTTTTCAACTAAGCGGTCTGTAACAATCTCACCCATTTTTTCGGCGAAGAAACGGCGGTTTTCAACACGTACGTAACCACGGTCTTGGATCGTTGAGATAATAGATGCATACGTAGAAGGACGGCCGATGCCGCGCTTTTCTAATTCTTTAACTAAGCTTGCTTCACTAAAACGTGCAGGTGGCTTTGTAAAATGTTGTTTAGGATCTAACTCAACAAGGGTCAGTACATCACCTTCTTTAACCGCAGGCAGTGATTGATCTTCTTCGTTCTTTTTACGAACAGCTGGCTGAACTTTAGTCCAACCATCAAAACGAAGCACGCGGCCTTTTGCTTTTAACTGATAATCACCGGCACCAACCGTTAAAGTTGTTAAGTCGTATTCTGCTGGAACCATTTGGCAGGCAACAAACTGACGCCAAATTAATTCGTAGAGTTTTTTAGCATCCGCTTCAACACCGTCTAAATGACCAGACAACACAGTAACACTAGAAGGACGAATCGCTTCGTGCGCCTCTTGAGCATTACCTTTTGAGCTATAACTAATCGGTGCTTTCGGTAAATACTTCTCACCAAACTGCTCTGTCACGTAATCACGACACATCTCAACCGCATCTTTCGATAAGTTAGTTGAATCGGTACGCATATAAGTAATGTGACCTGCTTCATATAAGCGTTGAGCCAGCATCATGGTCTTCTTAACACCATAACCTAGGCGTGTACTTGCTGCCTGTTGCATGGTTGAAGTAATAAATGGTGCGCTTGGTTTACTCTTACTAGGCTTTTCTTCAACGCTAATGACCTTGTAGTCGGCTTTTTCAAGTTGACTAACGGCAGACATCGCCTGCTCTTCATTAACTGGCTTAAAAGGCTTGTCAGCGTGTTTGGTCACTTCTAGGCGTAAAGCTGCTTCTGTATTTTTAACATCAGCATGGATATCCCAGAACTCTTCAGGAATAAATGCTTTGATTTCGCGTTCACGTTCAACAAGTAAACGAACTGCAACAGATTGCACACGACCGGCTGATAAGCCACGTGCCACTTTAGCCCACAATAATGGCGACACCATAAAGCCCACTACACGGTCAAGGAAACGACGCGCTTGCTGTGCGTAAACCATGTCAGTGTTTAATTCACCTGGTGTTTCGAATGCTTGCTGAATCGCATTCTTAGTGATCTCGTTAAAAACAACTCGCTTATACTTTTCAGGTTCACCACCGATAATCTGCTCGAGGTGCCATGCAATGGCTTCCCCTTCTCTATCCAAATCGGTTGCGAGATAGATTTTATCGGCGTTTTCAGCAAGTTTTTTTAATTCTTGTACAACTTTCTCTTTGCCCGGTAAAACTTCGTAATGTGGTTCCCAGCCTTTTTCAGGATCTATACCCATGCGAGCAACAAGATTTTTATAATCGCGTTGCTTCTTATAGGCAGCTTTTTCTTCTGGTGACATTTTTCGAACTTCAGCAGGCGTTTTCGTCGCTGCAGTCTTCGTTTTGCCTGAACCTGAAGTTGGTAGATCACGCACATGTCCAACGCTGGACTTTACGATGAAATCGTTACCTAAGTATTTATTAATTGTTTTTGCCTTTGCTGGAGACTCTACAATTACAAGTGATTTGCCCATAGCTGCCTATTTCTGACCGAGTATTTTAAAAGTTTTTTGCCCTTATAAATGTATATCCATCACATTAAACAAATAAGTATGATTTTTTAACATTGGAGCACGAATATTTATAGGTATATCTACAAACACCAATTGTTACAAGCTTTTAATAGAAACTTTTCTTCATTGAGTGAATAATTAAACAATTTTTGTTGCTAATTTAGTCAATGTGGTGTTTTGCGGTAATTTCAAGGGGAATATATAGAACAGCAACAAAAATGCCAACCTTCTGGTTGGCATTTTTTTAAATTTAAACAATTAACTACTTAATTAACCATCGTCACTTATTGCTATTGTAGCAGTTGATACATTGTCTTTACCTGTTGTGAATTCAACAGTTAAGAAACCATCTGTTTTATCATTTGGATCAGCTTCACGGCTAATCGTAAGGGCAACCCCAGTCGCTGTTGTTTGGCTTGTATTACCAATATCAAAACCAGATGTACCACTGTAATCACCATTATCTGCACTTATTGCAACCGCAGTGCCTGAAGGCATTGGGTTGTTGTAAATATCAGAGAAATAAAGCTCAAAACTCAGCGCTGACAACTGGTTACCTGAATCAGCGGTAGTAATGTTAATTGAGCCTAAATCACAGTAGTCTGTATTCGCTGTGGCTTCTAAACGAGCAATAATAGCACCTGACTGCGTATCTGCTTGTCGATAAATTGTACTACAGTTCTCAATATCAACAGCAAGTTGCATCGCATTATCTGTAAATACAGTTGGATCGTCTTCTGTTGTTTCAGCAAGTGCTTCAGCAAAGCGATTACGTAGCTCATCTTTTGTTACTACAAAACGACTGTATGCAAAGCTTCCTGACATAATAATCTCAAATGAGTCACGAACATCAATAAGCTCTTTGGTACATAAAGTCTCAAATGTTGCGTCTTCATCAGGCTCTGTTGCGGCTGCAGAACACTCAAGACCATTGTATTTACCATCAGCAAGTGTATGCATCTCATTTAGGTCAATATCGAAGTTCTCTTCTGTATGACCTGCATTAGTATTCGTTGCACTACATGGGTCGCTTGCATCACCTTCTTGACAGTTTTCAGCAGCTTTAGTGACCGCTGCTGTAACTGGGTCATAAATTGCGGCTAAACCATCGTAAACGCCATTTTCATTATGATCGACAAACGCTTCAGGTAAGTCATAACCACTGTAATACTCATTTTTGTCATAAAGTCCATTACCATTAATGTCGATAAATGACTCTTGACCTTTTGCAGTCACAAGTACTGTTGCGCGACCACCGAGAGGTACACCATCATCATCAAACGCAGCATTTAAAATACCCGCCATACAAGGTGCTGCCACACCAAAATATAGGTCGCAGTTAATTGCACTTGTTTTTGGGTTAGTGCTATTGATTTTATTGCCCCATTTATCTTCGCTAAATGGAATCGGGTTTTGTGAGCGCCACTGTGCAACGCACGCACCATCAACCGTGTTACATTCAAGTTGAGGGTTAAACTCCTCACCATCTAATGTCCCTACAGCGCCGCCTTCTGTCGTTAAATAAACCGAAGTCCCATCTGGTACTGGGTTATTGAAGTGATCTGCAACATAAACCGAAATATCTGTGGTATCACCAATGTAATTTAATGCTTCAATGTTGATGATTTCCGGGCCTGCGGTAAAGCTATTACCATCAGGTAAGCCTGAGCTGATTGAAACAAGATCTGATACGCTTGTTACTTGCTCATCTAATGAAACCAACGAAAGCTCACCAGAAGGACATGAAACACTGCTATCACGGTCTGCTTCATCTAGAAGACATTCGTCATAAAGCTCTTTCCAACAAGTTACATTATCATTTTGATCTGCTGGGATTTGGTCATCAGGAATATAACAAGCTTGTACACGCACTGCTTGTGGAACAAAACCAGAGTTTATCTGAATTCGAGCTAAACCTTCTGAGTCAGTTGACACGCTGGCATGAGAATAACCACTTGCATCTGTCACTTCAGAGAGTGAAATTCCACCATTGGTAGAGCTTAAACGAAAATCTAAACGTTTTTGCTTCGCAACATTACCAATTGCATCGGTAAGTTTAAAAGTAAGTTGGCTTGTTTCTTGGCGTGAAACACCACCCGTCCCTTTTAGAGCAAGCACATTTTCTGTCGCTTCTACAAATTCGATTGAGCTTACTTCAGCTGCTGATACAGGCACATTCACTGATACCACTTTTGGTGTTCCACCAGTTAGTACTGTTGCTGTTACTGTATCGCCCTGTGAAGTGTTACAGCCGTTGCTTCTGTATGTTGCTGTAGCAATGCCGCTAATACTCGTCGCGGTTTCATCCATTACAGATAAATCTGATTCAACACACCCTGAAGTGAACTCAACATCAAGAGGAGAAACATATAAATCACCAGCTGCATCATAAATTGTTACTGTAATAACAGTAGTCGCACCTGCAGCAAGCGGCACAAATTCGTCATCAATAACATTGCCTGAGTCATCAAGCTTGTTATATAAACCATTTGAAATTTCAACGCTTAATTCAGCTGTCGCAATTTCAAATGCTTTTGAAGAAGTCACAGACTTAGCAGTCACAGTAACCTCGCCCGCACCACTATTGGCGCCAGGCTGTAATTTTAAAATGGCAAAGCCAAAGTTGTCAGTCAAGGCTTTTCCAGATTCTGGTAATAAACCACCAAGATCTGTTGAAAGCTCAGCGATAATACCGTCGATACCGTCGCCCGAGCTTGTATCTGTCACTTTAACCATTACATCGATAAGTTCGTCAGATGAGAATTGATTTACAACTGTACACCCTGACGTTAAGTAAGTAGTTTCAAGAGATGTTGTACTGCGATTGGCATCCCAATCAGTCGCACAGCCTTGAAGTAGTTTAATATCAAGCTCAGCTTCAGCACTTTCAACTGGGGCATCATCACCATTTGAAATAAAGCCTGCGATTTTTGTGATACTGTTACCACTTTCATCTGTGTAAGTTGCAACGACTTGACCTGCACCTTTTGAGTCACCACTGCTAAGCGTTACAAATGCCTCACCATTTTCATCGGTAAGGGCTGTGCCTAGTACTGGTGTAATTTTACCTGTGTAGTTAGTGGTAAATGAAATAAGTTGCCCATCGAGTGGCGTGTCTTCATCAAGTAAAGTCGCAGTAACCGTACCTTTGTTATCTTTACTCACTGGGTTATCTAGAGAGAATGGCTGACCTGAGCTATCTACGATGTTAAGGCTTAGCGTAATACTACCGCTAACACTCGAGTCATCTGTTTCAGAGCCATCTGATGTAAAACCAAACGTATCAGTATATGTCTCACTATCAATTACATATGTAGCAGTAACAATACCTGCCCCCGCAGTATCACCCGCAGTTAACGTAATTGATGCAACACCATCAGAATCAGTTAAATCTGTTCCAGAAACTGGGTCTAATAGACCTATGTCACCATCTAGACTGAAATTAATAACTGCACCTACAACGGCTTCGTCATTATTAGTCAATGTTGCCGAGATGGTTAACGGTGTGTCAGCTGTAACTGCACTCGCTTCATCTGTAGTAGATTGGTTGTAGCCTTGAACAGACACAACATAGTTTGTTTCTACGGTTGTGTCATCATCTCCATCGGATGAATCACTATCTAATGATCCTCCACCGCCACAGGCGGCTAACAATGAGATGAAAACTAAAACACTTAGCCATCGCAATAAAGGCATCGACCTCTCCCTAGTTAGCTATTTTTTACTTATGTGATTGTTTACCTAATAT
>NZ_JAKEVM010000189.1 GCF_022398475.1 Pseudoalteromonas shioyasakiensis
GCAAAATTAAGACCGTCACTGTTCAATATCGTCACGGAAAATGGGAATGCAGTATCACTCAGGAAGTGGAATGCAAAACGGCTAAACAAGTTTTGGAAACGATCACTGGCTTTGACATCAACTCAAAGCAAACGGTGGTTGGTTCGAACGGTTTCGTGGCCGACAACCCGAAGTTTTTAAAGCAAGCAATAGAGAAGTTAAATCAATTGCAACGCCAGCTTGCACGTCGAACCAAAGGTTCAAATCGCTGGCAAAAAACAAAACAACGCATCAATAAATTACACGGAAAAATCTCAAGGCAAAGGCTGGACTTTGCGCACAAAACTTCACGACAGATAACCAATGAAAATGATATTTTAGTGTTCGAAGATTTAAACGTAAAAGCGATGCAAAAGTTCAATGGTAGTATGGTTGCAGATAACGTGATGGGTTTGATCACTCAGCTTTCAAAGTATAAAGCTGAGCTAGAAGGCAAGCTCTATCATGAAATAGGTCGTTTTGAAAAATCCACTGGAATTTGTTCGGAGTGCGGGCAACGCCATGTTTTAACATTGAATGATAGGAGTTTTACTTGTACGGCTTGCGGAGCGTATCAAAGCCGCGATCTAGCTGCTGCTAAAAGCATAGCTAGTACAGGTGAATTAGATATAATTGCGGCTGGAATCGTCGCAAGGGTAACACCCGCATCTCAGCAGAAACAATCTGTTAAAACGAAAGTCTTCGAATTATCGAAGTTGGATTTTGGATCTGAGAAAAAAGAAGCAGCCTAGCTGTTAAGCTAGACTATAGAAGCCCTGTGATCAAAGTGAACCGATGTCGCTGGGTAGTTCACTGTGCCTTTATCTTTCATAGTCACGTTAGCCTCAAGCCAAAAAGAATCACTTTTATCTTCTATAGGTATGCCGTTTAGATTGATTCGTTCCCACGTTATCGAATTATCTAATAACATTTCATCCATTAATGAACGACCTACATAGCCCAGTGCATTTGCAAAAATTGCTCGTGTAAACATTGCCTTCTCATGGTCTTGAGTGCTCGTAATGTTCTCAATTGGTAATAATCTGAAAATGCAGGTTAAATAGCTTCGGCATAAGTTAAGGGCATCTTCGTATTGAGCTTCATCTGTTATTTGTTTTGATGCAGTGCTATTTGTTAAGTTTAAGAACTTTTGCATCATTGTAGTGAATTGTTGGAATGTCCAAATATGACCTGCTTTTATTTTTCCATGGAGAGCAATTTTGCTTTTTAGCTTATAGGAATCTACTTGTAGTGCTAAATAGTCATTCATTAAACGACTTAACACAGTGCTATTGTCAAAATGCTTACTGATAGAAGAGTTCGGCTTGGTTAACTTCACATGATAATCGGCAAAAAGTTGTCGAATAATTTGTACGGCTTTTGGGGTAGATAGACTTTCTGTTTGCGTTACTATTAATTTAAAACTAATAGTATGATCTTCAAATTCTGCATTGCTTTCATCAGATAATAACCAATCAATGAATGCTTGTCGGCCTTGTCCGTCTGCTATAAATCTATCTGCATTCTTTTCCAAGGTCGCTTCAATTATCAGCTTATTACCAACAGTTACTGAGTTTTTTAATGAGAGGGAGTTAGCAAAAAGCGTTATATTTGGGAATACAGTCCCTTGGGATGTAGTCCAGTACTGCTTTAATCCATTTACTCGCTTTGTATCTACGTCACGTTGCTTCTTATCTACTTCCCCAATTTCCTCAGAGCCTTTCTCTGCTTTAAAGTGATCCACCAGCTCTTTAAAAGTCATGACACCTTCGTAACATTGAACGCCTCGTTGCTCAATACCTTCTTTACTTTTAAAAAGCACTACAAGAAGAGGCTTGTTACAGGGTGAAGTAATAGTCTCGTTTTGATTATTCATTTCGGTTCTCTTTATGTTTCGATTAAGACCATAGTAAGTCCGATTCCATAACGCGCACTTTTGAAATAATTAACCTCGAATAAGTGGCGAATTCACCCTGAATAATTTGAGTCAACTTTATGTAACTGTCTGATTAAGAATAGTTTTTTGTGTTTTTTAGGCTGGCGAATATTTTAGGTTTCTATTGTTGATTAAGGTTAGCTTTATATTTTTTCGAGTTAATATTTTGGCGAATTCACCCTGAATAATTAAGTGTAAATATATTTTAGTTATTGTTCTGTATGACTTTTTTTTAAAAATAATCGTGGAGAATATTTAGTTATCATTTCAATCAAAGCGCGTTCTATATCCTATGTGACCATAGTTACAAAATTTAAGTTGGAGTGTGAAGTGAGTGTTTTCAAAGTTAATCCAATAGACATCATTGATAGCGTTGTTGTTGGAACAGTTAACCAAGTAAGTAGAGAGAAATTAGTTGCTCAAGCCTTTTCTTCATCTGTAGCTGATATAAGAGCTCTAATTGAAAATGAGCGAGCAATAATTACTTCTTTATGTTCTTTTGGGAAAGACTCGACAGTTACATTGCTAATTGTGATGGAGGCTTATCGCCAAGCTATTGCAGCAAAAACCATTGAACCAGAACGCCCATTGATCGTATCGACAGTTAATACAAAAGCAGAAGCGATACCTATGCAAATGTTTGTTAACTATGCCAGTAAGAGAATGCTTAAATATGCTAAGTCTGTAGGTATCAATATTCAGTTTAAATTAGTCCAACCTTCATTGAACAATGAATTCTTTATTAGGTACGTTGGTGGCCAGAAAATTCCAGCAACACCAACTCGCTCTGGTGATTGTTCAGTAATTTTAAGGTTAACCCAAACGAACACTTTGTTAACTCTCTTGTAGAGTCTATTAGGCACTCAAAGAAATATGGCAATTATGCCAGTTCACCAATTATTTCTTGCTTAGGTTCTAGGGAAAAAGAGTCTTCGCGTAGGTCAAAGAATATGGAGCGACACAATCTAAAAGGTAAGTCTGCAGAAGATTTAATGAACTCAATGACATCACAGTCTATTGGAAACTCAAAAGTCTACAATTATGCTCCAATTCGTGACTGGGAGATTGATGATGTATTTCTTTTGCTCAGCTTGGCTGGTTCAAAACCACTACAAAGATCTTGCTATGACATACCAGGTTTTTTATCAAACTTTGGTCTTTTAATCGAGATATACGGTAATGGTACAAGTGAGACTTGCGAAATTGCTACAGGTCAAAGTGGTGGGGCAGGTTGCAATGGCAAAGCACGCTACGGGTGTTCTATTTGTACTATCGTTTCAAAGCAAGATAAAACAGCTACTAACCTTGCAAAGTTGAAACGTTGGGAAGTGCTTGGTGTAGAAAATACATTAAGGCTAAGAGATCGGCTATTTAGAATTAGCTCTAACATGAGTGAGCGAGCTCTCCACGCTCGGGCGTTTGATCCTGTAGGGTATAATCGTGTTGCTTTGCAACCGAATACTTTAAAACCCAAGCATTTAGATAAAATTGTAAGGTACGCCTGCCAGCTAACACAAGAGAGCATTGCTCATTCAGAGCGTTTCAAATCTTTAGTAGAGCAGGGGAGAGAAGCTGAGCATGAAGGTGTTCAGTGTATTCAAAACGATGTAACTCTACCCCCTAAAATAAAGAAAGCTTTTTTAGAAATGTATACAGAAGCCTTACTAAACCCTCAGAACCTTAATTACTACTTTAGTGAAGTGCATGCCGTGCTTTTATCTTTTCGGTGGTCTTTGGATGGTATCGGAGCAGCACCATTTAGGCCTTTAGCTATTTGGAAACAGATTGAGCAAGGAAAAGGGTGGATACCATACCCAAAATTGAATAGTGAGATGAGTGACGCTGATATCGGTAAAATTCAAGGTTATGAGGCTTTATCTGAAGCTGTGATGATGCCAGTGTTAAGAGATGAAGACGGCCATAAGCATGTATTTGATCACGTATCATTAATAGACCTTTGGACCCGCCCTTTAGATGCAAGTGATATTTTTGATGAAGATATGAATTGTAGTATCAAAAGAGGCTCAGACAATTCCGCTAATGTCACGGCTATTTATGACCTCAATATATCAGCGGGTAAATTAGATGTCGCTTTATCGACAGCGATGACAGTTGATGGTGTAGTTTCTTTACACAAAAACAGTCAAAAAGGTTCTATTTGAAGGAAAGGTGTCTCTGGGAAGCTTTTAGAGCTGATATTGAATACAGGATTAGAGAATGAAGTTGATAGTTACTGTATTCAAAAGTTCGAAAGTCTCTTGGTGTCGGTACCAGACTTTGAGCTTAATTTTGAAATGTTTAACAACCTTGTTGGTGAGAGAAAGTTGACTCGTTGCTTAAAGTACTTTGAGAAAACCAATTTAATTACCGGATACAGTGAAAGCGTTAGAAAAGTACCTGCAAAAATCAATTTTACTCAACGAGTATCTAAGGTTAACAGAAAAAAAATATCACGTGGCAATACAAGAATGGTGTTTTATCCATTAAGTGTAGATAGCCGGTATCATCAAGCACATAAGCAGGAAAAAGAGATGTTCAAGCTTTGCTTTGATACTCATACGCAAAAGCTGATATCAATGCATGATAAAGACTTCCTGGACAGTGATGAAGCGCGAGAAAACATCTTCATCTCACAAGAAACCGTAGCTTGCTGGAAAGAAGCTGGTGGACTTGATAGGGCGCTTGAGCTGCATAACGACTATATGCATAGATTAATTAAGTACCGCCATATTCGAAAGTCTAATAAATATGACGTTAGAAAGTACCCAGGCACGCAAGCTGCTGAGCTTTTGATTACAGAGGGTGGTGTTACTATTGAGCGAAAGTATCTATCTCAATTTCAATTTTTGCTAAAGCGTACTCAAGTAATGGATTCACTTTCTATGTTTAAGTACCAATCAATGCCAATTGACGTAGTCAAAGCCTCTGAAGGTGCTATAGCTATGAGCCAGCATAGGAGAGATAAAGCTGAGGTTCTTGACGTTATCCGTAAGTACAGAAACCAGCAAAGGGGAAATGTTAGATCAAACCTCCTAAGTTTTGACGTTAACATTGACGGAACTCTTAACGCTCTAGATGAAAGTGTAAGCATCGTAATCAATGAATCAATTCATAAGCAAAACCTACATCTTCTTAAAGCTAAGTTTAATACTCATTTAGTATCAATAAGTGATAGAAGTAATGCTGCAAAGCTTTGGCTTATGATGCATTTTGATGGAGTGAGCAAAATAGAAGACTTGTTTAGCAGAATTATGACCAGCAAGGACGTTAGTTTGGTCAATAACAATCCTAAATTAAAAGTTCAATTAACCACAAAAGCCATCAAACGATTAAAGAAAATCAATAAAAGGATTTTAGAGGCACAACAAGTTTGGCAGCCTGCTTTAGTAGCTTTAGCAGAATTCAATAACATGACCTTTAGAGACAAAGGGTCTGCTAAGTCCGAGTTCTCTCGTTTAGTTCATGGCGCTATTCGTTCTAATGTAGATAAATGGGTGTTAAATGAATGGAACCCGCAACTTGATACGCTCCTAAGCGCGTTTCAATCAGCTCAAAAGAATATTAATAGTACAACTACTTTGTTTAATGATGTAGTTACAACCATCAACAAGGTCAGTGATACCGGGGCACATAAGGTGGTAGCAAAAATGACTTTTGCCCAAAGGCTGGCATTGTTAAGTTAATTTTTCAAAATGAGCGCAAAATTCATCTGTTGATATTGTCGAAAAATCTTCAATTATAAAAGGTTTGAAAATGGCATCGACAGAAAAAGCAGCTGAATTAATGTTAGAGACAGGGGAGTTTTATACGGGCCAATCCCTCGGAAAAGCACTTTCTATTTCAGCAAATAAAGCGAGCGCACTCCTATATAACATCCGTACAACCAATAAATATAAGACGGTTGATACTGGTGTCCCTAATCGTACCGTAAAGGTGGTATCTATCTATGGTCGAAAATCCAGTATGAGAAGCTTGCAAAACCAGGCTTTGCTGTTTGCTAGACCACCTATGCTTGCAAATAAATGAACTGTTTGGAGGACCTTATGTTATCAGTTAATGACGCAGCTGAATTAATGCTCGAAAATGGTGGATACTTCACAGCAAAAAAACTTGCTAAGCACTTTGATGTAAGTACCCGTAGAGCTTCAAGTTGGTTGGGGGTTATCAAGAGTGATGTTAAATATCGTACAGCAAATTGGGGGGAGTCAACTAAGTTGGTAGGAATTGGTTATCGAACCGTTTCTTTGTCAGAGTTACAGAAAAAAGCATTAATGTTTAAAAGGCCAAGAATTTAACTTAACTAGTAATAATTTCTCAAAGATTAAGAAATGTTCTTTTGTTATGGTAACTCTGCATTTTCACACATAGTATCTTTTG
>NZ_JAKEVM010000019.1 GCF_022398475.1 Pseudoalteromonas shioyasakiensis
ACTAAAAACGCAATACTGCTTACAAAGAGCGTGGCACCTAGCCCTAGAGTTAGTAGATTTGAAACCACCCATACTGGCTTTACAGTTATTGGCAAATCATTCGGATTTATGTCGTCAGTCACTAAAAAGATGTAAATAGACATATAAGTCAAAATACTGATTACAGTGATCGGAATATGCCAAAGTAATTCACGCTTTTCTTTTTTTCGAGCTGTTTTATGTGCGGTATTTCTCTGTGCAAGTCTTTCTAAAGGGTCCATTCTTTACTTACCTGAGTAATCATTCAAAAAATTTACCTTTGAGAAAGGTGATTTGCAAGTAACCATAGCCAATACTCGTCCTCCTATTTCTCAAAACAATAAAAAAGCGCGACATCAAATGCCGCGCTCTTTTTTCTTGAAGCTTAAAACTTACAACTTTTAGCTTAGATTGCTTTAAATCGAATCGCTGTGCCGCCGCTGGTGGCAAGCTTTAACGTTAGCTTATCATCAGCAGTAACAATGCGTTTTTCTACTTTTAAGTCGTAAGGGTTATTTACCCATTCGGCTTTGTCACCGTCACGGTAGATTTGCGCTTCAAACTTTTTACCTTTATCTAAGAAGTCTAACTTCACTTCTAAAGTGCGAGCTTTTTCGTCTGTAACAGCACCTAGATACCAGTCGTTACCTGAGTATTGATCACGCTTGCGTTCTTTACGTGCAAACACAACGTAATCGCCAACTTCACCTTGTAGTGCAATACTTTGTTGCCAATCAGTTGGTACATCCTGAATAAACTGGAATGCATCTGGCTTCGCTAAGTAGTTACGTGGTAAATCTGCCGCCATTTGAATTGGGCTGTACATTACAACGTATAGCGCTAATTGCTTCGCTAGGGTTGTTTGTGGGCGGTTGGTATCAGCACCTAAACCGTTAAAGCCCATATCAAAAATACCTGGCGTAAAATCCATTGGGCCTGCAAGCATACGGGTGAAAGCTAGCATAGGAATATGCTCTGGTGGGTTCGGTGGTGTACCCCATGCGTTAAATTCTTGACCACGGGCACCTTCACGAGCAATCCAGTTCGGGTATGTACGACGTAGGCCGGTATCTTTCACAGGCTCATGTGTGTTGATACTAATTTTATGCTTTGCAGCTAGTTTTACGTTGTGTAGGTATTCATTAACCATGAACTGACCATCGTGCCATTCTTTGCGTACAATGCCGTTTTCATCGATACGCTTGATGTTACCACCGTCGGCGACATAACCTGTTTTAACTTGGCTTACATTTGATTTTTCGTATAACGCAAATGCATCTTCCATTTGGTTACGGTAGTTGGTCACGTTGCCCGAAGTTTCGTGGTGACCAATTAATTGTACGCCTTTTTCTTTGCCGTAACGTGTCAGCTCTTCAATATCAAAGTCGTCGTAAGGTTGTGTGAAGCTAAATACGTCACCGTTAAAAAACCAGTCGCCATCCCAGCCAATATTCCAGCCTTCAACTAACACGCCATCGAAGCCATATTTAGCAGCGAAGTCCATGTAATACTTAGTGTTTGCAGTGGTTGCTCCATGAATTTTACCGCTACCCCAAGTATTTTCATTGATGTGCATACCCCACCAAATACCTACGTATTTACCGGGTTTTACCCAAGATACATCACCCAGTTTATTTGGTTCGTTTAAGTTTAAGATGATATCTGAGTTGATTAAATCAACGGCTTCATCACCAATTTGAATTGTACGCCAAGGAGTATTAAATGCGCCTTGTTTTTTGACCGCTACACCGTCTGACCAAGGTGTTAGATCGGCTTGGAAGGTACCATCACGACGTTGATTTAAAACCATGCCTGCATAATCAACAAGGGCAGCTTCGTGAATACTGATATGCACACCCTCTTTATTTTTTATAGTAAATGGTGTGTGCACAAGTGCTGCTTTATGAAGTGGGGTGGTGTTATAAACATATTCATAACGGTTCCAACCACGAGCGGGGATCCACCAAGCTGTTGCATCTGATGAATCTGTAATAGCAAACTCTGTAAGCTCTTTAGTGATTTCTACATCATCATAGCCAGCTTGTTTTGGTAATTCGTATCGAAAGCCTACACCATCATTAAAAGCACGAAAACGTACCGTAAATGTGCCACCTTGTGGTTGTGGTTTTTTAAAGGTAACAGCGACTTCGTTATGGTTATCAACCACAGTTTGGCGTTCACCCCAAGGTTGCTCCCAGCTGCTTTTTACCGAATCAGTGGTTTGGCTGCTAATTTTATAACCTTCACTCATTGCTGGTTGTTGTTTAAAAACAAGGCCTAACGAAGAGTTAGCAATGACTTGTTTACCGGCAAAGCTGATTTCGTAGCTAGGTGTGTGTTGCTCATCTGAGATAGTTACTTTGATCTGCCCATCAGGTGAACTGACGGTTGTGGTTTGTGCTAGGCAAGTACCTGAAAAGGCTGCTAACATTAAGGCAGTTAATCGCATTGTTGTTCCTTGGCGGCTTATGGTTATGGATTGTTGTCATGTATTCACATATATCCTTAAAGCATAAAGTGACTTGCTGGTTAATACGAGAGATCTGCATACGTATTCAACAAAGTGAACGCGGCGATATCCAGCCCAGCACCTAAAAAGGTTTAGCAAAATGACAAGAATAACTTTGTTGCTACTACTATTGTTTAGTCAATGTTTATTGGCACAGCAAATACAGATAGTTGATAAGCAGAATCAACCTGTCAAAAATGCAGTGGTTTGGCTTAAAGGCTCAAAACAACTCACATCTCTTGATAGTCATTACACGATGAGCCAAAAAAAACGTGCCTTTGTGCCTCATGTGTTGGCAGTGCCACAAGGGGCTAATGTTGAGTTTCCAAACCTTGATTCAATCATGCACCACGTTTATTCATTTTCTAAAGCAAAGCAATTTGAGTTAAAGCTTTACCACGATAAACCAGAAAAACCGATTAACTTTGCACAATCGGGGGTTGTTGAGCTTGGCTGTAACATTCATGACTGGATGCTGGGTTACATTGTGGTTGTAGATGGGGGTATTTATGGGCAAACAGATGAGCAAGGTATGGTTGAGTTAAGCTTACCAGAAGGTAAGTTTACTTTGGCTGTTTGGCATGACCGCTTTAATGATATCAGCACACCAGAAACCATCGATATGACTAACAATGCAAAGTCATTGAGCTACCAGCTAAAACAAGCCTTATTACCAAAACTAGAATTAAGCAGTGACGAGTTTGATGATTATGAATAAATGGCAAGCTTTAGCACTGGCGAGTGTTTTTGGGTTGCCTGCAGTGGCATTTGCTGAGCATGATGGGCTGGTAACTGTTTCGGCTGTGCGTGGTGACCAACTAGCGAGCTATCAGCGCAAAGGAATTGGCTTATACCGTTATGACCAAGAGCATGATGGTGTTGTGATATCCCAAGCTATGCTGAGTAGTCGTTTTGAGTTAACGAGTGATTGGTCTGCGCATACAGTGCTTAACGCCCATCCTGATCCTGAACTAACAGTCGGTTTTACTCAGGCTTATTTACAATATCAACCGCTCACTGCAAGTCGTTACAAATGGGCTGTTAAAGCGGGTGGCTTTTATCCAAAAATGTCACTTGAAAACCCACAAAGTGGTTGGATGTCACCTTATAACTACACTAATTCTGCGATTAATAGCTGGATTGGCGAAGAGGTGCGGGCCTTTGGTTTAGAGGCAAACATCAAGCGCCCAGGTAGAAAATTTAGAAGTAACCATAGCTTTGAAGGCTTTGCTGCGGTTTTTAAAGGTAACGATCCAGCTGGAACACTCTTGTCATGGCGAGGGTTCGCTATGCATGACAGGCAAACCACATTCAATGAACAAATCGATTTTGCTATTCCACATTCTTTTGAGTGGACGCAGTTAGATAAGCAAGCTGAGTATGTTGAGCCTTTCGAAGAAGTCGATGGGCGCTTTGGTTATTACGTCGGTGCACATTGGGATTATCAAAAAAAATCGCAATTACGTGTTTATTATTATGACAACAATGGCGATCCAGGTGCGTTGAATACCCGTACTGGTCAATATGCGTGGGATACACGTTTTTTAAGCGCGGCATGGTTATATAAGTTTAATAAGCAAACCCGCATTATTGTTCAGATCCTTGATGGTAAAACTGCGATGGGTACAAATCGTGGGGTAGACAATGATTTTTATAGTCATTTTGTTCTATTAAGTCACAAGTTGGACCAGCATCGTCTCACAATTAGGTATGATTATTTTAAGGTTAGCGATCATGATGATTGGCAATTTGATCCTAATCAAAGTCGTGGAGAAGCTTTAACCGCAAGTTGGCGTTATCAACTGTCGACCAAGTGGCAAGTAGGTGCTGAATATTCAGTGCTGAGCAGTGACGCTCAAAATAGACCTGGTATGGGATTTAATGAGCATAACTCGCAGCAGCAATTACAACTTTCAGCGAGCTGGCACTTTTAATTTCATACACTTTTTCAGTTTTTCTACTAACATTCTAATGAACGTGCTGATTAGAATTTAAATTAGGATAATGTATGAAGTTACAAAGCATTCGCGTCAAAAGTTCTTTGCCTATTGTGCTACTCGGCATTGCTATCGTCATTTTAATTGCTGGCTATACCTATCTAATTAACCTTCAAAAAGAAGCGATTGATGCACAGTCAGAACGCTTCTTAAATGCGGTCTCTGTGGTTGTTAATGCTGACCGAGACCTATACCAAGCTAAAGTCGCAGAGCTGCAACTCGTTACCCTAATGAAAGGGGATAAAGGCCAACTTACTGACCATCAAGAGAATGCCGAACAGGTTAAAGACCGTTTCAAGCAATATTTATCTTATATGTCGCCATATTCTGAGGTGACTGGTCAGTTTCGTAACTTTGATAGCGCATTTGACGCTTGGTATGCAGCATCAACAGCTCATATTAATAACCCAGCAAATGCTTCACAAAAACAAGCGTCTGAGCAAAGCTTTTCAGCACTACGTGATATTTTAGATAAAGCCGGAGAAGCGGCAGACAAAACCTCTCAAGCAGAGACAGAAAAGCTGATGGATAAAGTAATAGGCTTTAAAGTGATGCTTATGGTGATGATTGCTGTGGTTTTAGCTGTTGCTGGTTGGTTTAGTTATTTTGTGCCGCGCCAGCTTACAAAACAAATTAACTTTGTCACAGAGCGGATTAACGAGATAGCCTCTGGAGATGGTGATTTAACAGGTCGTATCAATGTTAAAACACAAGATGAATTTGCCGAGTTAGCAACTGCATTTAATCGCTTTTTAGATAATCTGCAGCAGTTAATCAAAGATATTTTAGAGCAAGCGAAAGAGCTACATAATCTAGGCAACGATTTAGATAACTTTGCAAATCAAAACCATCAAGTTAACCAAAAGCTTAGCCAAGCATCTGAGTCTATAGTCAGTGCTGTACATGAAATGAGTGTAGCAAGTCGCGAAGTAGCTAATGTGGCGCAAAACTCATCTCACGAAGCCGATAATTCACAACAGCTAGCTAAACAAGGTTTAGCTGCGGTTGATAATTCAAGCCGTAAAATTATTGCGCTATCAGACAACATGGAGCATGCCAGCCAGCGTTCAACTGAGTTGCAACAAAGCTCAGACAACATTGCTAAAGTGCTTGAAGTTATTCGTGCTATTGCCGAGCAAACTAACCTACTTGCACTGAATGCAGCAATTGAAGCGGCCCGCGCCGGAGAACAAGGGCGAGGTTTTGCGGTAGTAGCTGATGAGGTTCGTACCCTTGCGACTCGCACGCAAGATAGCACTAATGATATTCAAACTATGGTGGAGCAGTTTGCAACCAGCGTTGAGCAGTCACTGCAAGCTATTAACAGTGGTAAGCAATATGCCGATGAAGCGGTTGAGTCATTCACACAAACCAATGATGTGCTTAACTCAATGCAAGAGTCATCAGTTAAGGTAAATGATATGGCGATGCAGACAGCGCAAGCGACTGAAGAGCAAACTGCTGTAGCAGATGAAATTAGCCAAAATTTATCAGACTTAAATGACCAAACCCAACAAGGGGGCGGCTTAGCAAGTTCAACACAAGAAGTGGCTAATCGTATGAATCAACTCACTGATGAGCTCAATCATTTAGTGAATCGATTTAAAGTCTAATTATAAACCAACAAAAAAGGGCTCAATGAGCCCTTTTTTACATCTAGCTAAAACGCTTACTTTTTCTCAAAAGCACGCTTCATATAATTTGGTGTCGCTAATGCGCCGTGGTGAATACCTGCATTATAGTATTCTGTGCTTTGCGCAAGTGTATTTGCATCATCTTCACGAAACCCTGCGAATGCTTCTGACTTACGAGCAAGGGTGACTGACCATAAACCGCTTGGGTAAATTGGCTGTGGGAAAGGCAGCGTTTGTAGGTCAACAAAACCCACTTCTGTCATTGCATCACGCATTTCTACTAATAGTGGCATATGCATAAGTGGTGATTCACTTTGCTGAATTAAGATGCCACCCGGGCGAAGTGCAGTTAAACAGCTAGTATAGAAAGCGTGGTTGAATAAACCTTCGCCCGGACCAACTGGATCTGTACCATCAACAATTACTACATCTATTGATTCTGGCGCTGCTTCACGCATGTACTTGATGCCGTCGTCAAACATCACTGTTGCACGAGGATCTTGGTTTGATTCACACAGCTCAGGGAAGTATTTAAGTGACATTTGTGTCACGACTTCGTCGATATCAATTTGCGTTACGCTCTCAACACCTGGGTGTTTTAAAACTTCGCGTAAAGTACCGCAGTCACCACCACCAATGATCACAACATTTTTTGGATTTGGGTGTGCAAGCAATGCCGGATGGCTGATCATCTCGTGATAAAAAAAGTTTTCACGGCTACTTACCATAGTACAACCGTCAATAATCATCAGATTACCGAAGTCAGTTGTTTCGTACATTTCTACTTTTTGAAATGGCGATTGCTGTTCATCAAGCTTTTTAGTAATGCGTAATGAAAAGGCACTACCATCACGGTCACTAATTTCAGTGAACCAGTTGTTTTGATCTAAATTAGCCATCTTGCTTATACACTTTTGGTTAATGGTAAAAAAGGGGGGCAATTTTGCCAGTGCTTGACCAATTGCTCAATCAAATTTTAATCAGTATAGCGAATATTTTTTATCACTTTGGCATATAGCGCAATTTTTGTTAGCGTGGTCAGCCCTAGCGTATTAAAATGTGCGTTTATATTTAATGAAATTACAGAAGATATTGCCATGACTTGGGGTTTAGACAAAGCACGCGATACATACAATGTTGCTCATTGGAGTGACGGTTACTTTGACATTAACGCACAAGGTGAGCTGGTGGCTTACCCTGATGGCGATCAAACAAAAGCTGCGGTGTCTTTATCTGAACTAACCGAGCAATTCAAAAAGCAAGGTCTTACTTTACCTGTACTAGTACGCTTTACTGACATTTTACAAAATCGTGTTGATACCCTAACGAGTGCTTTTACCAAAGCCTGTAATGCCCGTGAATACCAAGGTAGTTATACCTGTGTTTACCCAATCAAGGTTAATCAGCAGCGCTCTGTGGTTAGTAAACTACTTGCTCATCCAAGTGGTTTAGTCGGCCTTGAAGCCGGCTCAAAGCCTGAACTTATGGCGATTTTAGGTGTAGCACAAGAGCCAATTACCATTGTTTGTAATGGCTACAAAGACAGTGAGTTTTTACGTTTAGCCTGTATCGGTCAAGGCATGGGCCATAAGGTTCATATTGTTGTAGAAAAACTGTCTGAACTAACCACCTTATTGGCTGAAATTGATGACTTAGGTATTGAGCCATCAATCGGTATTCGCATTCGCTTAAACTCGGTAGGTAAAGGTAAATGGCAAAACACCGGTGGTGAAAAAGGCAAATTTGGTTTAACTGCAGGCCAAGTACTTTCTGCGGTTGAGCTACTTAAGTCACGTAATAAACTCCATTTAATGCAACTTGTGCATTTTCATATCGGCTCTCAAATTGCCAATATCCGTGATATTCATCGAGCACTGCGTGAATGTGCCCGCCATTTTGCAGAGTTAACGCAGTTAGGCGTACCACTAAATACAGTTGATGTTGGTGGTGGTTTAGGTGTTGACTATGAAGGGTCTGGTTCACGTAGTTCGTGTTCAATGAACTACAGTGTTGATGAATATGCACGTAATGTAGTGAATGCATTTGCTGAAGTATGCCAACAACATGCTCTTAAGCACCCAGCCATTATTACTGAATCTGGCCGTGCGTTAACTGCGCACCACGCAGTATTAATTACAGATGTTATTGATGTTGAGCGTGCACCTAACCATGCGAATCCAACGGCGCCTGAGGCTGACAGCGTATTAGTGTTAGATGAAATGTGGCAGTGCTTACAGCGTTTAACGCCGCGAATGGCACTAGAAATTTATCATGATGCAATGCATCTATTTAGTGAAGCCCATGACCAATATGTGCATGGCCTACTCACTATGCTTGAATGGGCAAAGCTCGAGCAGCTGTATTTCACCATTTTACACCGTGTTCGAGCATCTCTCAGCGAGAATGCCCGTGCCCACCGTGAAGTGTTAGATGATTTAAACGAAAAGCTGGCCGATAAGCTATTCGTTAATTTCTCATTATTCCAATCACTGCCAGATGTTTGGGGTATTCAGCAACTTTTCCCTGTGATGCCAGTAGAAAACCTTCATCAGCCATTAACGCAACGCGCTATTATTCAAGACATTACCTGTGACTCTGATGGACAAATTCGTAACTATGTTGAAGGTACAGGTATTGAGAGTAGTTTACCTATTCCTGAGTACAAGCAAGGTCAGCAATACCACATTGCCATGTTCTTAGTGGGCGCGTATCAAGAAATTTTAGGTGATTTACATAACCTATTTGGCGACACAGATTCAGTGCATGTTGAGCTTACTGAAGCGGGTTACCAGCTGACTAACGCAATTAAAGGCGACAGCGTTAAGGACGTATTAAAGTTTGTTGATTATGATAGCGACATTCTTGCTGAAAACTTTGCAAAACGGGTTAACTCACTGGCAATTGATGAGCAATCTAAGGCACAATATTTGTCAGAACTAAATGCAGGCCTTGCTGGCTATACGTATTTTGAAGATTAAGCATTAAAGGAATAAGTAGTAATGTCCATGATCCGTTGTGTGTTCAGTTTTATATTTTACACCCTCAATACACTTTTTTGGTTTGTGCCCATCTTTATTTGTGGCGTGATTAAACTGATCCCAATTAAACCTCTACAAAAAGCAATGAGTTGGATAGCTAAGCAATGCGCCACTATGTGGGTGAGTTGCAACAGCATCAACCAAAACATATTTGCTTCATATAAGCTAAACGTGACAGGTCTTGAGCAACTAAAAGCGAAAGACTGGTACTTGGTGATCGCAAATCATCAAAGCTGGGTAGATATCGTTGTAATGCAACGCGTGTTTAATCGCCGCATACCGTTTTTAAACTTTTTCTTGAAAAAAGAACTGATCTACGTTCCTTTTTTAGGTCTTGCTTGGTGGGCATTGGATTTTCCATTTATGACTCGCACGAGTAAAGCTCAGTTAAAGAAAAACCCTAAATTGCGTGGTAAAGACTTAGAAACAACGCGCAAAGCTTGTGAAAAATTCAAAGAAATGCCAGTAAGTATCGTTAACTTTGTTGAAGGTACGCGTTTTACACCGCAAAAGCACTCGCGCCAAAATAGTCCTTTTGAGCACTTATTAAAGCCAAAAGCGGGTGGTGTTGCGTTTGTTATGCAAGCAATGGGTGAGCAAATTTCCAAAGTGGTCAATGTCACTATTCATTACCCTGGTGGTATTCCTAGCTTTGTAGACTTTGCCAGTGGTCGTGTAAAAGAAGTCGAAGTGCGAGTCGAGGTGATGGAAGTAAGCCCTAATTTAATCGGTGATTACACCGGTGATGCTGAGTTTAGAGTTAACTTTCAAGCTGAATTAAACCGCATTTGGAATGAAAAAAACCAGCAGCTAGCCGAGTTAGAAGCAAAAACGCAGTAGTATTGCTAATGCAGTCGAGAGCACACTTATGTTAAAGAAATTTTTACCAAATTGGTTAACAGGCGTTCTAGTTAGCATTGTCTTGTTTGCTAATGTAATTATTTGGGGCACGCTTGTGCTGCTCTTTGGTGTGCTTAAATTAATACTGCCATTTAAAGTGGTTAGCGACATTCTTCATGCGGCCTATCGCGGTTGGTGTAAAGGTAACCGCTTGGCTTTGTGGTTAGGTTGCCCCACAATCGATATTGATATTAAAGGCAAAGTCAGTACAGATGGTTGGTACCTACTTATCTCTAATCACATGAGTTGGTTAGACATTGTTGTTCTAAGTGCGATTGATGTTTTACCCGCGCCAAAGTTCTTTTTAAAAGATGAGCTGAAGTATGTGCCATTCATTGGCACCGGCGCGTGGGCCATGGGTATGCCTTTCATGAAACGTGTTAGCAAAGCACAGCTGGCAAAAAACCCTAAGCTGAAAGGTCTCGATGTTGAGCGCACTAAGCGCAGTTGCCGCGACTTCCGTAATCACCCGACAACCATTATCAACTTTGTTGAAGGTACGCGCTTTACGTGCCAAAAACACAAAAAACAAAATAGTCCGTTTACTTATCTTTTAAAACCTAAAGCGGGCGGTATTGCATTTGCCCTTGAGGTGTTAGGCGAACAGTTTGATGCATTATTAAATACCTCGATTATTTACCAAGGCGAGGGCGATCATATTTGCCGTAACCTGATGCGTGGCCGCCTTAATGTGATCAAAGTTGAAATGCACGTACAAGCAATTAGCGCAGAGATGATTGGTGATTATCAGAATGACCGCGCATTTAGAACGGCTTTTCAACAACATATTAATGAGTTATGGTTGCAAAAAGATGCTCAGCTACTAACTTATCATCAAGCCCAACAAGCTGAGTACCTTGCCAACATCAATAAAGAGGTTGAAGCACCATGAAGCAAACTCACCTGCAAGAGCTGGTGATGCCTTGGTTTGAATCAATGCCAGACGCGGCGCTGTTAAGTGCATTAACGGCTACAGCGATTGGCGTTGGTTCATTACTATTAATTTATATGTTTACCCGTCGACTGCTGTTGCCGGGTATTCAAAAGGTTGTTACACGCCTGTCTCCAGAGCGCATAGGTGCGCTTACTCCAATGCTCAATAAACTGAATCGTCGTTTTGCGGGGATATTGTGCTGCGTACTGTATTTGGCAACCTTTGATTATGTATATCCAGTTCATGATGTCGCTGCGTTGGTACTTAAAACCGTAGGTCAAGTTGCATTGATCATTTATGGTGGCTTCATTTTAAGTAGTGTGGTGAGCATTGCTGGTGGCATTTATAACCAACTTGATTTTGCCCGCGATATTCCGATTCAGGGTTTGATCCAAGTTGTAAAACTTATCACCTTTATGGTTTGCGCCATTCTCATTGTGAGCATTTTGCTAGAGAAGTCGCCAACTTATATTTTGTCTGGCTTTGGTGCGATAGCGGCGGTGACCTTACTCGTATTTAAAGACACCATTTTGGGATTTGTCGCCAGTATTCAAATTGCAGCTAACCGATTAGTGACATATGGCGATTGGATCCAAGTGGATAGCTATGGGGCGGATGGCGAGGTTATCGACCTTGGCTTAAATACGGTAAAAGTACGTAACTGGGATAACACCATTACAACCATTCCGACTTATATGCTGGTTGCTGGGTCATTTAAAAACTGGCGTGGCATGCAAGAGTCTGGTGGTCGTCGTATCAAGCGTGCTTTAAACATTGATATGAACAGTATTCGTTTGGTTGATGATGCGTTTCGAGAGCAAATTGATGCTGCTATTCCACTTAACGACTATATTCGTGTTTCAAGCTTGCCCGATCCGGTGACAAACCTTGGCTTGTTCCGTCGTTATGCTGAAGGTTACTTAAAACAACATGAAAAAATTAATCGTGATTTGACCTTAATGGTACGTGAGCTACAGCCGATGAATCACGGCTTACCTATTGAGTTTTACTGCTTTAGTGAAGATAAGCGCTGGATTTCATACGAGCACTTGCAAGCAGAGATTATGGATCACCTGCTTGCTGTGTTGCCAATCTTTGGACTCAGACCATATCAAAGTGTTACTGGGCAGTTAAGTACAAGCGAAGCCCAAACAGGGTTAAAACCAAGTATTAAGGTTGCTAACCCTGTGCGTGAAAAAACTTAAAACTGACTAACTAACGCGCTTAGTGTAATAAAGGCTAACAATAGCCACCAAATAGGTGGCTTTGCCATTCTTAGCCACGTAAATGCTGCAATGACTAAAGCTACTTGCCACAAATTTTGTACCGCCGATTGCCAAATAGGTGAATAAAGGGCGGCAGCTAAAAAACCCACAACAGCCGCATTTAGCGCTGCAATACTGCCCGCAAAGCGAGGCTTATCAGCCAGTTGTAGCCAGCTTTTCATAAAGGCTAGCATCAATAAAAAGCCCGGTAAGAAAATCATGATGGTCGCGACAATGGCACCTAAAAGTGGTGTATTCGGCGATACTTGTGCGCCTAAGTATGTGGCTATTGTGAACATCGGTCCAGGTATGGCCTGAGCACTGGCATAAGCTGATAAAAACTGCTCGGTTTCAAGGCTTGGCACGCCAGCTTGTAAAATGGGTAACACAACGTGGCCGCCACCAAAGACCATAGCGCCAGTTTGGTAAAATGGGGCAAACAAAGAAAACCCTTCGCCTAAAGGTAAAAAGCTGATCAGTAACAAGACTGTAAATAAAAAAAGCGGTAACCAAGCAATTTTCACAGGTTTATGTTCTTGGTTCTCTGGCAGTTTAAGCTGAGGATAAAACCAACCTATGGCCGCAGCCGCAATCAGTACTAAAATTTGACTCGATAACTGTGAGAATACAATCAGTGCAATCGTGCTCAATACCGCGATTAGCTTGTGTAAGTGGTTTTTGCAAAAGCTCATTGCCATACTGTAGGTCGCATCCGCAACAATCACCACAGCAAAGAGTTTAAGCCCGGCAATTACCGCAAAGTAAATATCACCAAATTGGTGAGCACTAAGAGCCAAAAAAAACATAATTAAAAATGAGGGCAGGGTAAAGCCAACAAATGCACACAGGCCTCCCAGTACTCCTCCTTTTTCAACCCCCATAGCAAAGCTAACTTGGCTTGAACCAGGGCCTGGTAATGCTTGGCTTAGGCTTATCAATTGCGCATAGCGCTCAGCAGTGAGCCATTTTAAGTTATCAACAAAGTGGCGCTTAAAATAACCAAGGTGTGCCGCAGGGCCGCCAAAGCTCATACAGCCTAATAAAAAGAATTGTTTAAAGATGATAAATAACATTACTGTTGCCGTTACAGGATGATTGTTTCTATTATGACAAAATTGTATGACATTTTTGTGGTTTTTATGACACAAGGCCGTCTACAATATAGAGAACGAGTGAACGTAGTTATGAGTATCACTATGAAACGCTATATTACCAGTTTATTGTTATTACTTTGCAGTAGCTTTGCACTTGCAACCTCTTTTGAGAAAGTTGTGGTGGCTGTTGATCATGCTCCTCCTTATGGCATGGTCTCTGAAGATGGTAGAGTCAGTGGTGCAATAGTGGATATTATGCGTGAAATGCAGCGTACCTTGCCAATTAAGCTTGAGTATGTCGCTTGCCCGTTTTCTCGTTGTTTAAAAATGCTCGAGCAAAATGAGCTAGATGTAATGGGCGGGCTTATTCTCACAGAAGCGCGTGAGCAAAAAATGCAGTTTCTTACTCCACCATACATGATGCTGTCATCTTCTTTTGTGTTTTATGCCAGAGCCGATAGCGAGCTTAAAATAAACAATTATCAAGACCTAGTCGGTAAGCGTATTGCGGTAATGCGAGGCGCTGCGCACTTTCCTCGTTTTGATAGCGATAAAACACTCACCAAAGTCGAAGCGTTAAGCGAACATAATGCTTTTGATATGTTATTAAAGGGCCGCGTTGAGTTGGTAATTGCTGTTGAAACCACAGCTGATCATGCCTCAGTGTTTTTGCAGCGACCTTCGCAAGATATCGTAAAAATGCCTTATCGCTATAAAGATGTTATTTATGGTCACATTGCCCTAAGTAAACAGTTTGCAAGCTCGGGTTTAGCCGAAAAAATTCAAGACCGCCTCAATACGCTAGTCCTCAATGGCCGTTTAACAGAATTGGTCAAAAGTTATAACTTACCTCCGGTTACTGCTGTAGCAATCGATAAGTAACCCATTCTTCATAGTTTGTTCATAGACGTTCATTCATAATTGTTAACAATTCAATTTGAATAATTGCCATGGAGAGATACATGACTTTTACAAAATCAGTTTTAACAGTGGGCGTATTAGCCGTTCTATTAACAGGTTGTGAGACTACGAATACAGGTAAAGGCGCTGCGATTGGTGCTGCTACAGGTGCAGTACTAGGTAAAGCAACGGGTGACCATGACGATAAACGTATTTTTATTGGTGCGGCTATTGGTGCATTAGCAGGTGCAGCCGTTGGCGATTATATGGATAAGCAAGAAGAAGCATTTCGCGATGAGCTAGCAGGTTCAGGTGTTGAAGTGGTTCGTGAAGGCGACAATATTCGTCTAGTGATGCCATCAAATATTACCTTTGCAACTGATCAATCTTATATTTCGTCTGGCTTTCATAGCACCCTAGACGCAATTGCTAAGGTAATGAACAAATACGAAAAAACCTACTTAAGCGTTGAAGGTCATACCGACAGCACAGGTAAAGATAGCTACAATATGACGTTATCTCAACAACGTGCGCAAAGCGTAAAAGATTACTTAGTTAATCATCAGATTATGTCTGCACGTATCAGCACGCGAGGCTATGGTGAAACACGTCCTGTGGCGAGCAATGACTCAGCAAATGGCCGAGCTTTAAACCGCCGCGTAGAAATTCAGATCGTACCGAATACGCAAGGTTAGATTTTATATCTAGATTTGTGGTCAGGTTTGATATGCCCTTTCAAACCTGACATTTCCCTTCTTAATCTCGATTAAACTGTAATTCGCACAATTGTTTATACAATGGGTTAGTCTCAAACAATTGCTGATGCGTACCCGTTGCAATAATTTCTCCTTTATCCATCACGACAATCACATCGGCGTGTTTAACCGTGGCTAAACGATGGGCAATAATCAGTGTTGTTCTGTCTTTCATTAAATGCTCAAGGGCAGCTTGTACATGAAACTCACTTTGTGCGTCGAGTGCACTGGTTGCTTCATCAAGCAATAAAATGGCAGGGTCTTTTAATATTGCGCGCGCTAGTACTATACGTTGTTTTTGCCCACCTGAGAGCCTAACACCTTGCTCCCCTAAAAAGCTGTGGTAACCATCTGGTAGTTGCTTAATAAACTCATCGGCATGGGCATATTTAGCCGCAGCATATACTTGCTCGTCGCTGGCGCTTGGGTTGCCATAACGTATGTTATGCATTACGTCTGAGCTAAATAAAATTGGATTTTGTGCCACCATCCCCATTTGCTGGCGTAAGCAATCAAGAGAAAGTGCTTTTATGTTTATTCCTGCCAGCGAAATACTCCCAGAACTTGGGTCATAAAAGCGCTGTAGTAATTCAAATAATGTTGTTTTACCAGCGCCTGATGGGCCAACGATTGCAACAGTTTGCCCCTGTTTTACTTGTAAATTCAGTTCATTTAAAGCGGCTTTATCTGGCCTTGAAGGGTAATGAAAAGACACATCATTAAACTGAATAGCAGGGTGATTAAGCTTGTTTTCCTCAAGTTGTGCATCATGATTTGTATCTGGACTTTTTATCATGCTTTCAACGGCGAGTAGCTCTAATAATCGTGCAGCTGCACCTGCTGCTCTTTGCAACTCACCGTACACTTCGGCAACGGTTGCTACAGACATCGCCACCATAATCGCATAAAACACGAAAGCACCTAGCTCACCACCTGTCATGGTGCCAGCTAATACGTCGCTGCCACCGACCCACAGCATCACGCTAATAGCACTAAAGGTCAGAAATATAACTGCTGCAATCAAAAACGAGCGCTGTTTGATACGGCTCTTCGCTACTTGAAACGCCTTGTTGGTTTCTTCGCTAAATGCGGCTTTTTCACGTTCTTCGTGACTATAACTTTGCACGACTTTGATATTTTGAATGATCTCACCAGCATAGGTGCTGATATCGGCAATGGCATCTTGGCTTGAGCTAGCCAGCTTTCTCACTTTTCGGCCAAAAATCATCATCGGCAGTAGTACCACGGGTACGCAGGCAACAACCACAAGAGTTAGCTTTAGGTTGGTGATAAGTAGCATAGCCAAGCCACCAATCAGCATTAAGCTACTGCGTAATGCCATCGAAAAAGAGGAGCCAATGATAGATTGCAACAAGGTGGTGTCGGTGGTTAGTCGCGACATCAGTTCGCCGCTGCGGTTTTCTTCAAAGTAGCTTGGGTGTAATGTAACGATGCGATCAAACACGGCTTTACGGATATCGTTACTGACTCGCTCACCAATCCACGACATTAAATAAAAGCGACAAAAAGTACCTACAGCCAATAAGCTTATTAAACCAATCAATACCATCACCGCTTGTTGAAGCTGAGCTTGTGAGCCTGCAATAAAGCCATGGTCGATAACAAATTTAACGCCTTGTCCGAGTGACAAGTTAACACCGGCCGTAAGCAGCAAGGCGCCAAGGGCTGCAAACACCATCCATTTATAGGGTTTTATAAAAGCTAAAATCGGTAACAGGCTACTAAATGCGGCCTTTTCTTTATTGTTAGACATGCTAGATTCTTGTTGGTGAATAGGGTATAGATATGGTTATCAATGCTCTAAAAATCAACAGTTATTAAGGGATTAGTATGGAATCTACAACGATCAGTGGTCAATTCACCGTAAAGTTAAACCCAATTGGCGGCTATGCCACAGGGCAAGATGGCGTAAATTTGGGACGCATGTCGATTGATAAACAGTTTTCAGGTCCATTAGAGGCAACAAGCCAAGGCGAAATGCTCAGTGCCATGACTGCAACTCAGGGCAGTGCAGGTTATGTAGCGATTGAACAGGTCGTAGGTAGCTTAGAGGGTAAGCAAGGCAGTTTTGTACTACAACATTTTGGCACTATGGATAAAGGGGCTGACCGATTGATTTTAGAAGTGGTGCCTGACTCTGGCGCAGGAGAGCTTGAAGGTCTCTGTGGTAAAATGGCAATTCGAATTGAATCGGGTATTCATCATTATGACTTTGAATACCAACTGATGGACTAACATGCAAAAAGTAGTTGAGTTTAAAAAGAAGCGCTTTTTCGGCGGTATCGATATTGATGCATTAAATCAACGGGTGTTCGAATTAGGTCAAGCTGGCTGGCAAGTGAAAACAATCACCACTGCCACTGGGGTTTATGGTCAGATAACATCCGTTTTATTACTAATTGAGAATAACGAATAATGACACTAACTGAGTGGTTAAGTTTAGTTTTAATTTGCGTGATGGGGGCAATGTCGCCGGGGCCGAGTTTAGCTGTGGTTTTAAAACACAGCTTACATGGCGGTATGAAGAACGGCATGTTAGCGGCGTTGAGCCACGGTATTGGGGTTGGCTTTTATGCATGTGCCTCGTTACTAGGTTTAGGTGCGCTGATGACTCAGTTACCAACGCTTTATCAAGTGCTGGTCTATGGTGGTGCAGCCTATCTCGCATATTTGGGTATTCGTATTCTGTTAGCTAAATCCAGCTCGCAAACACTGAATGTTGAGCAGACTAAGCCTAGCCCTCGCAGCGCGCTGCAAGATGGCTTTGCTATTGCCTTTTTAAACCCAAAACTTGCGGTATTCTTTTTAGCACTGTTTTCGCAATTTATTGACCCTGAGAACCTGACTTTGCAAGTTGGTTTAATCATGTGTTTAACGGTATTTGTGCTTGATACAGGCTGGTATCTACTTGTTGCACTGTTAACCGAAATATCAAAAAAGCGTTTTGGTTTCACCAAGACAAATCCATGGCTCGAAAAATTGCTAGGGGTGATCTTTATTGCCTTAGCTGTTCGTGTTGTTATTACCCTATAAATCCCTCTATATTGCGATTACATCACTAATAAAAAAGGGTTGTGATCGCTGCTCTCCCCAGCAACCTCCTATTGCATACGTATTCATCACACAATATTTACCTTTTGGTTACACTTTATTGGTTGTTTTTTGACAACAACAATAACCACAAATACAACACCTCCAACGACAACAGGGTGGAAATCCAATGGGGAAATTCAAGCTAAGTGCGCTTATGCTGGCTTTAGTGGCTGCAAATAGTGCAATAGCGGCGACGGAAGAAGAACGCACATCAGCAAAGGAAATCGATCCTGAGCTAGAAGTAATCGAAGTGCGCGGCTTTAGTCGCAGCTTAATTCAATCATTAAATCAAAAACGCTTTAGCGACACTGTCTCTGAGCAACTATCAGCTGATGACTTAGGGGCATTACCTGATGTGTCTATGGCTGATGCATTAACACGTCTACCGGGGATCTCGGCGGTACGTACCGGTGGCCAAGCTGCCGAAATCAACATACGCGGTTTATCTGGTGGATTTGTTTTTTCGACATTAAATGGTCGAGAGCAAGTATCTACTAGTGGTAGTCGCAGTATTGAGTTTGACCAATACCCGTCAGAGTTAATCAGTTCCGCGGCGGTCTACAAGTCGCCTAAGGCCTCACTTATTGAAGGGGGCGTAGCAGGTACGGTAGAGCTACAAACAGCCAGCCCATTGGATAATGACCAGCAACACAAATTTACTGCGAATGTGCGTGGTATGTATAACGACCGTGCTTCAGAGGTATTTGATGCCACGGAGTATGGCGACCGTATTAGCTTTTCTTACCAAGGCAAGTTTCTTGACGATACGCTAGGTGTCGCAGTGGGTTACGCGCGCTTATTCCAACCAAGTGTGGCGACTCAGTTTATCGGTTTAGCATATAACGGTAATAAAGATGTTGATGGGCTAGCAAATGATACCGATGGCCCTGCAGATAACCCTGCTAATGAATACATCAGTGAAGGGTTTGAGCTTCAGCACTTAGGTGGTGAAGAAACCCGTAATGGTTATTTAACCTCAATTGAATGGGTGCCAACCGATAACTTTAAACTAAAAGGTGATGCGTTTTTATCACGTTTTGATAGCGAATCATTTGCCCGTGGTTTTCGGGTTAAGTTTGGTGGTCCGTCTGCGGTGTATGCTAACCCTGTGCTTGACGGTAATGCGGTGATTGGTGGTGCAATTAACCGCACATCAAATAGCTTTACCCGTGTTGAAATCGTTAATGATGATAACCAAGACTTTGATGAAGTAGACAGCTATGGCATTAATGCCGATTGGCAAGTTACTGAGCGTTTAAACGTCAATGCTGACGTGTCGCTATCACGTGCGAAAAGTAATTTCCGCAATGGTTTACTGTGGGCATTGGTAGCAGAAGATGCCACCGTTGAGAACCCTGTGTTCGATACCAATGTATCGCTTAACTATCAATTGAACGGCTTAAACTTGCCTGATGTAGGTTTTAACCAAGCCGACGCATTTAGCGATATTGACCGAGTTATGGTCAGTAAATACGGTATTTACCCGTATGAAAATGAAGATGAAGTAAAAGCATTTCGACTCGATTTTAAGTATGAGTTAGAGAATAACTGGTTTAGCTCAATTGAATTTGGCGCTCGTTATTCAGACCGTGAGTACAGCAATAATCGCTCTGTATTTGAATACGGTAACGATGGTGCATTCTCCTCGACTCAACCACCGCTTCGTCTTACTGATGACATGACTACAGTAGTCGATTGGCAAGGTGAGTTTAGTTATTTCCCATCATATTTAGCGATCGATTTAGATAAAGCACTCAACGCATGGTTTCCTGATGGAACTCCGCAGCCAGTACAGACCTGGGGTAACGCCGATGGTGTTGTGGATTTAGATGGTGATGGTGAGCCAGATGCGCAAGGCTATACCACTAACTACTCATGGACCATGTTACAAAGTGGCTCAGTCTATGAAGAAGTAGTGTCAGCCTATCTTATGCTTAACATTGATACTGAAATTGGCACTCTACCCGTTACAGGTAATATTGGTATTCGCCGAGTAGATACCGATCAGTCTGCGACGGTACTCGAAAACGTCGGTGGCGATCCGCAGCTAGGAGCGCAATATATTGTTGATGACAATGGCATTGTTAACGACCTTTATGCGCCAAGCGTGTTAGGCATTAAATACACAGACTACCTGCCTTCATTAAATCTGAACTTTAAAGTGAGTGACGCGACACAAATTCGTTTTGCTGCGGCAAAAGTGATGGCGCGCGCTCCGATTAACCGTTTAGCGGGTGATGCCAGTGCATCGGTTAACAATGACGGCGAAATTAACGGTTCAAGTACTAATAACCCATTCTTAAAACCTTTCTATGCTGATCAATACGATATCTCGTACGAGCAATACTTTGAAGACACCGATGGTGCACTGGTTGTTGCTGCGTTTTATAAGAATATCGACTCATTCATAGATACGGTAGCCATCGAGAACTTTGACTTTAAGGGTAATGGTTTTAACGTACCAGAATACATTGTTGACCCTGTCAGCGGTGAGCAAATCGAAACCACAAATGGGGTGTACACAACTGCGGTTAACAATGCCAAAGGCGGTTATATTCGTGGTATTGAGCTTGCCTATACGCAAGTTTTCTCTTTCTTACCCTCGCCGTTTGAAGGTTTAGGTATTAACGCCAGTTACTCGTATACCGAGAGTGAGGTGCAATCTATTACCGATTTAGGTGGTGATTCTGTGTCGCAAGACTTGCCTGGCCTTTCAAACAATGTCTTTAACGGCACACTTTTTTACAGCTATGAAAACTTTGAAACACGTTTGAATGTGCGTTATCGCGATGATTTCGTTTCAGAGCAAGTTGCTGTCAATGAGCAAGTGGTGAATTTTGATGCAGAAACGGTTGTCGATTTCCAAACGTCGTATCAGTTCACAGATTCATTCGGCATGTTATTACAAGTGAATAACTTAACCGATGAACCAACACAAAGCTACTTTGGAACAACCAGTAAAACAGGCACCACGCAATTTTTTGGTCGTCAGTTTTATCTAGGTTTTACCTATAACCATTGATCAGTAAGTTGGAGATAATAATATGAAAATAATAGCTAATTTTAGCCGCTTACTGATTGCATGTAGCATGGTATTGCTAACTGCATGTGGTGGTGGCGCTAGTAACGATATAGATTCTGGGCAAGTTTTATTGACCTGTAGTGTCCCGCAAGTTCCCAATGAAGCGGGGACTGAGTGTGTTGATCCACCACCGATTAGTTGTCCGGCACCAACGGTACCCGATGAGAATAATGAAAGCTGCGTGGTAGGCGCTGATCCCACTTTGCCTGATCCTGTGGTTTTCCCTGCAGATGACGAAGCCATCTTATTCTATAACCGCACCAGTGATGATGCCTACGAAGGTTATCGATTACACTCATGGAATAACGATGACTGTGATGCGTACGCAGCGCCGTTTGATGCCACTGATTGGGCCAATGGGCATGAATACGATGGTATTGATCCTAACTATGGCGCGTACTGGATTGTAAAACTAAAAGAAGGTTACAACGAGTGTGCTAACTTCATCGTGCATATTGGTACCGAAGGGTCTGGCAAAGCGTTTGGTGATGTTGATTTAAAAATGCCATTGATGCAGGACGATGAAAAGTTCCAACGAATGAACTTTACTATTCATGGTGAACCATCAGTATTTGAATATCCAATAGTTAGCTTAGGTGAGCGCCCGGTGAGTATTTCTGGTGCTTCAGCGCATTGGATTGATTTGTCTACTGTGATTTACCAGCCAAGTAATGAGCTGACAAGCATTATTAAATTACACTCATCAAACAGTGCTGATTTAGCTGTCGATGAAGATACCGGTGAGTTAAATGGTCAAGTGGTTGAGCTTACATCGACATCTTTAAGCGATGAACAAATCGCTAAAGTGCCGCACCTTGCTGGATGGAATGCATACCAAGGTAACTGGGATGCAGCCGCTGCAAAAGAGCTTATTAAACAACAACTGGTTGTGGCAGGCTATGATGCTGATGGCAAGCTAACAGAAGCCACTTATGTGCAAGCCGCTAAAGCCCTCGATGACTTATACACTAGTGGCGAAAGTGATGCTAATGAAGCACAACTAGGTGTGCATTACGCCAATAATGGCATTGATGTGTCGGTATGGGCGCCGACTGCAAGCAATATGAAATTAGCGCTGTATGATGCTAATAAAACAGAGCTTGAACAACTTGCTATGACCTTTGATAGCACAACGGGTATTTGGTCTAGCAATGTCGATATAAGTCATGATCGCCATTACTACCGCTTTATATTTGATGTTTATCATCCTGCGACTAAGCAAATTGAAAGCTTATGGAGCACAGATCCTTATTCATTAAACGTTTCAACCAATGGTCTATATAGCCAACTGATCAACCTTGATGATGAAGATACTAAACCAACTGGCTGGGATGAGCGTATGGTGCCAACGGTTGATTACCCAGAGCAAGCGGTTATTTACGAAGGTCATGTGCGTGATTTTAGTGTACGGGATGAAACCGTTAGTGAAGCAAACCGTGGTAAGTATCTTGCGTTTACTGAGCTTGATAGCGCACCAATGCAACACCTCAAAAAGCTGGCAGATAATGGCTTAACTCATTTTCATTTACTACCACTGACAGATATTGGCACCATTGATGAAGATGCCAGTCAGCGTGTTGATATTACTGCAACCTTAGGTGATTTATGTAGCCGCATTGACGATGATGCCGATGCATGTAAAACCGAAGATAAGAGTGCATTAATAGTTGATTTAATGGCGTCATACCTACCTGGTTCTGATGATGCTCAAGCACTTGCTAATGCAATGCGTGGTGTTGATAGCTTTAACTGGGGTTATGATCCGCATCATTTTATTGCACCTGAAGGCTCTTACGCTTCATCGCCTGAAGGTATTGCACGAGTCAAAGAGACGCGTGCGATGATCCAGTCTTTACAAGAAATAGGTTTACGTGTCGTGCTTGATGTTGTTTACAACCACACGACCTCATCAGGTGTTTGGGATAAATCAGTGTTCGATAAACTCGTTCCGGGTTATTACCACAGATACAACGAAACCTCTGGTGATATCGAGCGTTCAACCTGCTGTGAAAATACCGCTACTGAACATGTCATGATGGATAAGTTCGTTACTGACTCTATGGTGATATTAGCCCGCGACTTTGGTTACGATAGCTTCCGCTTTGATGTGATGGGGCATATGCCAAAAGCCTCAATTATGGCAGCGCTTAGCGCAGTGCAAGCAGTTGATCCTGATACCTACTTCTACGGTGAAGGATGGAACTTTGATGAAGTCGCAGATAACCGTTTATTTGTGCAAGCTAAACAAATGGATATGGCTGGCACAGAAGTAGGTACCTTTAATGACCGTATTCGTGAAGCAATTCGTGGTGGTGCATTCTTTAGCAATAATGCCACAGATGGCAATTTATCTGAGCAAGATACGTTGCGTTTATCACTGGCAGGTAACTTACAAAACTACATTCTTAAAGACTTCAAAGGTAATTCAGCAAAAGGCAGCAGCTTTAGTTGGGGTGGTCAGCCAGCAGCTTATGCCCTTGACCCAGCTGATAGCATTAACTATGTCTCTAAGCATGATAACGAAACACTATGGGATCAGCTGCAATATAAGCATGGTACTAACTTAAGTATTGAAGAGCGTGTGCGTGTTCACAATATGGCTTTAGCTATGCCGCTGATGAGCCAAGGTATTCCATTTATGCAAATGGGTGCTGATATGCTGCGTTCTAAATCAATGGATCGTAACAGCTATGATTCTGGTGATTGGTTCAACTTTGTTGATTTCAGTATGGATACCAATAACTGGAATGTAGGCCTACCTCCTGCGCAAGATAACCAAGCGAAGTGGGGCGAAATTGCACCTATTTCAGCAAATCCTAACGCACAAGCGATGGCAAGCGATATTGAGTACGCAAGTAATGTATTTACTGAATTCTTAGCAATTCGTAGTGCCAGCCCACTATTTAGTTTAACCACAGAGCAAGACATTTTAGACCGCGTTGGCTTCCACAATATTGGTAAGCGTCAACAGCAAGGCTTAGTCGTGATGAGTATCGATGATGGTATTGGTTTGACTGACCTAGATAGCCAATACGATGCCATTGTCGTGGTGATGAACGGTACGGAGCAAAGCTTATCGCATACAGTATCAACGGCTGCGGGTTTTGAGCTTCACCCTGTTTTAAAAGCGAGTGTTGACTCAAGTATGTCAGCAGCAAGTTTTATGGCTGGTGAAGGCGAAGGTACCTTTAATGTTCCGCCTTATACTGTAGCTGTGTTTGTGAAACCACAAGGTGATGCACAAGGTGAAGGCTTAAGTGCCGATGCGACTGTGGGTGCGCCAGATATTGTGCCATTTGGTAGCACAACAGTTTATGTTCGTGGCTCGTTAAATGACTGGGGTACGGCAAATAGCTTTGAATATGTGGGTAATGGCGAGTACAAAATTGCGATTCCTCTAACAGCAGGTAGCTATGAATTTAAAGTGGCTTCTGAAGATTGGTCTACTGTTGATTTTGGTGCGCTTTCTGCCGATGTTGCTGAGGTGATCGAAGGTGAAGATGAGCCATTGACACGCAGTGGTGCCAATATGACCTTTACGGCGGCAATGGATGCTGTTTATGTGTTCTCATTCGATGCCACAGACACCGATAACCCAGTGCTTAACGTCTACAACGAAGAGCCATTTGTTGGCACGCCAATTTATGTGCGCGGTGACTTCAATAGTTGGGATACCAGTGATGAATTAATGTACCAAGGCAAAGGTGTTTATACTTTCACTAAACAATTAACTACAGGTAGTTATAGCTTTAAGTTTGCTTCAAGTGATTGGAATACCGTCGATTATGGCTCAGGTGAAAGTAGCGCAGCAGTAACTGTAGGTACAGAAAAATTACTCGCAGTAAAAGGTTCAAACATGACCATTGATATTGCCAGCGATGGTCAATATCAGTTTGTGTTTGATGCTAGTAACCTTGAAGAGCCACTCATGACCGTATTTAATGCAGAAATGTTTGGTGACACTCAAGTCTATTTGCGAGGCAGCATGAATAATTGGGATCCAGTGGATCCGTTAATTTATACTGGCGATGCTTTATATAGTACGACACTGGCACTTGAAGTGGGAGAATATGGATTCAAAGTCGCTTCAAGTGACTGGAACACCATAAATTATGGCGGTAGTGGTGATTCACCCATCGCTATTATTGGTGAAGCGACCTTATTAGAAGCCGTTGGGGGTGATATCACCTTGAGTATTGCAGCTGCTGGCGATTATCGTTTTACAGTGCAAGGACCTGATCTGAGTAAACTAACAGTGACGGTTGAAGCAGTGGAATAGCTTTCCCTGCAGTACCCTTAAGCCGGGCTTTTGCTCGGCTTTTTTTGTATTTAATGAAAAGTTTGTATATTGTCATAACTCTCTATCAAGGAGCCTATGATGACAGAAACCAGTTTAACGAGTGCTAGCTTTGATCCAAAAGTAAAACAATATTGGTTATTACTGGGTATTTTTACCTGTGTGATTAGTATGGTAGGGATCCCTTTCATTCCCATAGTTGCGTTAATAATCTGGCTGGTGGCAGGGCGTATTTTAGCGGCGATGTCAGCCACGTTGTTAACGCGTAAGTTAGTGGTAAAACGCGGTGTCTTCTTTAAAGAAGAAAAATCGATCCCACTTGAAAAAATAACCGATGTGGCACTTAGCCAAGGTCCTTTAATGCGTCAATTTGGCCTTTATCGACTGAGTTTTGAAACGGCAGGTCAATCAGGACAAGGTGCATTGGTATCATTGCTCGGAGTGGTTGATGCTGAGAAGTTTCGCGAAGCAATCTTGAAACAAAAAGATGAAATGACTCAAAGCAGCAGTGCTAAGGTTGAACATCAACCTGAAGATACTCAGTTAGAACTGCTGCGCTCACTTACTTATAGCGTAAAAAACATTGAACAAATGTTAGTTACGCTATTAGATGAAAAGCGTTAAAAAACCTGACAGATTTGCTCTGCATTACAGGTGATTACAGTGACATTTTCGTAGCCAACACGAGTCAGTGCTTCGGCACTTAGTGTGGCGCGGGCACTACTTGCACAGTGTAAGTAAATGGGTCTTGCAGGATCTTTTTCAATTTCCATTAATTTCATTTCAAGTACACCACGCGGGATATTAATTGCACCTGTTGCTGCTTTAGTTGCGTGCTCAGCAGGTTCTCGTACGTCTATTAATAAACCGTGGTTTTCGCTTAATTCTTGTTTTGCTTGGTCAGCGCTAATGCGGCGCTGGTTTGGGGCAATAATTTTCATTAAGTCAGGAATTGGGGTCAGCATACTAATCCTCCATGCCAAGTTTGCGTAAAATGGTGATCATTGGGCACCACTTAGTGAATGCCGATTGAATTAAGTTTAGAGCAATAAATACCGTAAACCAAATCCACAGCGGACTGTGAAACTGTTGTAGCAACAATGAAATACAGATCATTACACCAGCAATTAGGCGAAGCGCGTCATTTAGTTTCATAATAAGACCTCGATAACAGAGTGATGTATTTAATATATTAGATAACGCTACATTAGTAAATTCTAATATTAGACTTTTCTAATATATCAATCTATACTTTAGCGGTATTTTAAGAATATAGAGTAGTGTGATTATGAACATCGATTTTGCGGCTATGGCCGACAATGTGGAACAAGCAGAGCAAATGCTAAAGATATTGGCGAATAAAAATCGTTTGATGATCTTATGTTCGCTGCAAGATGGTGAAATGAGCGTGAGCGAATTAAACGAAGCTGTGCCGTTGGCGCAGTCTGCATTATCGCAACACTTAGCGGCGCTGAGAAAAGCTCAGATTGTTGCTACTCGACGCGAAAGCCAAACTATTTATTACCGCGTGGTGGATGAAAATGTGGTATCAATTTTAGCGACCCTACATGGCTTATTTTGCAAAGGTAATTAAGCAATGAATGCTATCGATAATGCAGTAAAAAACAGCTTGAGCGGTCGCCTCCCTGTCATTATTTTTATTATGTCGGTGCTGCTTGGTTTAATGGCATTAAAGCAAACACCCCGTGAAGAAGAGCCGCAAATTGTGGTTCCGATGCTTGATATATATGTGGCAGCGCCAAACGTTGAAGCGCCAGAAGTAGCAAGGCTGGTAACTGAACCATTGGAAAAGTTATTGGCGCAGTTAACGGGCGTCGAGCATATTTACTCGACTACACAAAGTAATGCTACTGTTGTTACTCTTCGCTTTGAAGTCGGTCACGATCGTGAGCAAGCCATCCTCGACACTTACGCTAAACTCTATAGCTATCAACACACGATGGCGTCAGTGATCAGCTCATGGCAAATACGTCCGGTTGAAGTGAACGATGTACCCATTGTGATGCTGGGCTTATTTAGTAAAGATCCAAAACTTTACGATGATTATCAACTTACCCGCTTTGCTAATGAAATCGCTAACAGTTTACAGCGCATCGAAAATACCAGCGAAGTGAAAGTGATTGCAGGTAGAACTCGTCAATTAACGATTAACCTTGATGCAAGTGCTCTTGCTGCACATCAAACAACCCTAACCGATGTGTATTATGCGCTTAGCGTATCTAACCAATTAGTGAATGTGGGCAGTGTTGTTGAGGGTAAGCAGCAAATTGCCTTACAAGTGGGTGATGTTTTACGCTCTCAATCTGCGATTGAACGTCTTGTTGTCAACGTGGTAAACGGTAAGAGTGTTTATCTAAGCGATGTGGCCCAGGTGAGTGATGGTCCAAGCGAAGCACAAAGTTATCAATGGTTGGCTCATTCAGATAACCAACAACAACTTCCTTTAGTGACCATTAGTGTCGCTAAGCAAGCAGGTACCAATGCGGTAGCTGTAGCCAACGAAGTGCACAGCATGATGGACAGTTTATCGGCTAATCTACTACCAGATGAAGTGGGCTACACCGTACTGCGTGACTATGGCCAAACAGCGAACGAAAAAGTAAATAACCTTACCTCGAGCTTAGTGTTTGCGGTATTTACCGTGGTTATTTTTGTTGGCGTATTTTTAGGTTGGCGACCAGCGATTGTTGTGGGGCTAGCGGTACCTATTTGCTACGGCATCACCCTGACACTTGATTTTGCCTTTGGCTATACGATTAACCGAGTCACGCTGTTTGCATTAATACTTTCTTTAGGTCTATTGGTTGATGATCCCATTACTGGGATAGACAACATAAGTCGCTTTTTAACAAAAAAAGGCGATAAAAAACAACGCATAGTTGATGCCATGAGCGAAATTCGTGTGGCGCTGTTTATGTCTACATTGACCATTATGGTGGCATTTATCCCACTTGCATTTATCACCGGCATGATGGGGCCGTATATGGCACCGATGGCATTTAATGTACCGGTTAGTGTGATGGTTTCGACTATAGTGGCATTTTTTGTCACGCCATGGTTGGCCATGAAATTACTAAAAGCGCCAGTCGATGACAGCATGCAACTAGAAGCTAATCCCCATAGCTTATACGAGCGCATGTTATCGCCATTACTTGAGTCTAAAGGCCGCGCCAAACTCGTTTTATGGACCACATTAGCTTTGTTTGTCGCCAGTGCCATGTTACCCGTAATGCGTGCAGTGCCTCTAAAGCTATTACCTTTTGATAATAAAAACGAGTTGCAAGTTTTAATTGATATGCCAGAAGGCACGAGCCTTGAGCAAACCGCCGCTTTCACTAGACAAGTACAAACCATCACTTGGCAATTAAATGAAGTAAGTGAGGCGGCAGCCTATGTTGGTCAGCCATCAAGCATGGACTTTAATGGTATGGTGCGTGGTTACTATCGACGTGAAGCTGCTAATTTAGCTGAACTCAGAGTATTACTGCTCGATAAAACTGAGCGTGATCATCAACCTCATGGCGTGGTCATGCGCTTGCGTGCCGCATTAGCGCCACTGGCAACCGATGGCATTGTAATTAAAGTGGTTGAAGTGCCACCGGGTCCGCCGGTTTTAAGTACCTTAGTGGCCGAAGTTTACAGTGAGCCATTTGTTGATACAGAGACTCACTATCAAGCAGCACTTGCCGTTGCAGCAAGATTAAAGCAAGAGCAGCATGTGGTTGAGGTTGATACCAGTATTGCTGCCAATGCGCCGTTACAACGTTTTGTTACTGATAAAAGTAAAGCGTCATTGTCGGCGGTGTCTACGCAAGATATTGCCCAGACCTTAGCCATTGCCTCGCATGGGCAAAATGTTGGGGTGTTATATGTTAGCGGCGAAACAGACTCTGTTGATATTAAACTACAACTGCCATATCAAGACCGTAACCAATTTGCTCAATTGCTGGCATTACAAGTTCGTGGCGATAGGGAGCTTGCAAAAACCAGTGACGAATTTGGGCTGCAAAGTGCACCGCGGCCGCTGGTGGCGCTATCTGAGTTAGGTGAATTTCAGCATCAAGAGGTTGCCAAGCCAATTATGCGTAAAGATCAGCGTAATGTTGTATATGTTATGGCTGAGCTAAATGGTCGTACACCCGCTGAAATTATTGCTGACGTTAATGCTGACTCAGGCATCAGCGCTGACGAATTTAGCCAAACAGATTGGCAAAGTAGGCACTTTTTCAACAATGGTGGTGGCCAAGCTTGGCAATTACCTGCTGGCACTGACGTGACCTTTAGTGGTGAAGGTGAATGGCGAATTACCATCGATGTATTCAGAGATATGGGGATTGCCTTTGCGTTTGCGCTAACAGCAATTTTTATCATCCTACGCATTCAAACAAACTCTGCCAGTTTGTCACTGATCATCATGTCGGCTATTCCATTAACCGTAATAGGGATCATGCCGGGCTTTTGGCTTTTGAATCAATTTGGAGAGCGCAGCATTGCTGGTGCTCCAGAGCCGGTACTATTCACCGCAACAGCCATGATAGGCATGATTGCACTTGCCGGTATTGTGGTTCGTAACTCACTTATTTTAGTTGAGTTTATTAATCAAGCTCGCGGCCAAGGTATGGCAATTAAACAGGCTTTAATTGCCGCAGGCACCGTGCGTATGCGCCCTGTGTTACTGACTGCGGGAACCACCTTATTAGGTAACTTGGTGATCACCCTAGATCCGGTATTTAGCGGTCTAGCTATCGCAATTATTTTTGGTATTGTGGCATCAACATTGTTCTCACTATTTGTTGTGCCGCTGGTTTATTATTTAGTGTTTGCAAAGGATGCAGCCAAAGAGGAACAAGCTCATGCAGGGTAAATCAAAACTTATTGGTTCAATCATCGCGTTATCTGTGATTATTGTGGCGGTACTTTACATGGCGGGCAGTTTTTCTGATAAGCAAGCTGCAGGCATGAAAAACCCATCGGCAAATGATTACACTGGCCAGTTAGTGACAGTGACACTGGCAAATATTGCTCGTGATGAAGTTGTACCGGGCACCGTGATTGCAAAACAAAATACGCAAATCTCTTCTCGTGTAATGGCACAAGTTGAGCGTTTAAATGTACGCGCTGGCGATACTGTAAAACAAGGTGACGTGCTAATTACCTTGCAGCAAGATGACTTTAAAGCTGGGCTTGCTCAAAGCGAAGCACAAATAAATGCAATTAATGCCTCGCTGACTCAAGCGGAGAAACAACTAAAGCGTATTAACGACTTATACAAGCAAGGCTTAGTATCTGTTAGCGAATACGACGATGCAAAAGCAAGGTTCGATAACTTAACTGCGAACCTAGCGATTGCTAAGCAGCAGCAAACACAAGCGCAAGTTGCACTGAGTTTTACGCAAATTAAAGCGCCGATTTCAGGTGTTGTGGTTGAGCGTTTTGCAGAGCCTGGCGATACCGCAACGCCTGGCACGCCATTACTCGCACTGTATAACCCACAACAATTGCAATTAGCATTTAATGTCAGAGAACAACAAGCAATTAAGTTGAATGTTGGTCAAACTCTAACGGTTAAACTACCTGCTTTATCTACGTCAATGCCTGCCACAGTGACAGAAATTGTGCCTGTTGCTGATAGTGCTGCGCGTAGTATGGAAATCCGTTTAGAAACAGATGCGCAAACTGGGTTAATGCCTGGGCTTTATGCGCAATTACTATTACCGCTCGCCACTGAAAAAGGGGTGTTGATTGAGTCAAGCTGGGTGCACCAATATGGCCAATTGAGTATGGTCTATTTACTTGAAAATAATCAGATAGTGCGCCGCTTCGTTCGCCTTGGCGAAATGCTCGATGGCAAGCAGCACATCGTTTCAGGTTTAAACCCAGGTGATGTGCTGGCTGTTGAATATTAATTTTCTAAGTTTTGATTTAGCATGGGACTTTCACGGAAGCTATCTTTTTGCCTTGGGTGTCATAATAATGTTTTTCACAATACTGATTCTCCCAGCCGCCAGAGCCTCCACCAAAAATTGGTGTACTACCGCCGCCACTACCGCCACTACCGTCGCCGATACCGCCGCCACTACCGCCGCCACTACCGCCGCCACTACCGCCGCTATCTATAGGTGTTTTAGGTGAGTGAGATAGGTGTTGATCTAGTGCCTCTTCAAGGCAAGTAGAAATGCTTTTCACGCCCGGTTTACTTAGTTGAGAGAGCGTATACCCTTCGAATTTAGTAAACAATGGATTTAATTCGACATCTAACCCTCTAAATTCTTTTATCCATTTTATATTAAATACCACTTTATAATCTGTGCTTGCAGGGATATCAGAGTTGTTAGATAAATCAACTGTAGAATTGAATGTGCGCGATACTTTTTTCCAGCTACCTTGATAAGAAAATCCCGCAGCAAATAGTGAAAAACCAAGTGAATCCATTTCATCGGTTAAGAAAAAAGATTCTGGCTTATTAAAATCGTTGTAAGCTTTTTCATTTAGCTTTGTTTGTAAATCTGAAGCTGTTCTTCCTCCATATGCTGCATTAACTGCGCTTTTTATGTATGAAGGGCATGTTTCAGAATTAGCTTCGTTGATTGACATAAAGCTATTCATGTTGCCGGATGAGCTTCGTACTGGTTGTTGTTTAATTTGCGCTTTAGCTTCTTCTATAAAAGTGGAAAAATTTTTATCTGTTATTTTGACCTTGTTTATAACTGATAAGTCATTACTTGTTGGTGAGGCGTTATGAATATATTTTTCCAGATTAAAAGCTGGTAAGCCTTGGTTGTGATAACCAATTAAAAAAACAAAATGGTTATCGCTTTTTGTATCAGCAATTATTACTTTTTTTTCGTCGGCATAACAAGCTTCATTTCCAAAAGTCATTTCTTGATTGGGGTTAGATGACTCACAACGCATATGTGGTGATTCTTGATTTGCATAGTACTTTGCTTCGCTATAACTACAGCTTTCACACAAATGCAGAGTAATATCTTTTTCTATAGCACATACAGAAGTGCTTGCCAGTGTAAAAAATAAAGAATAAAAATAGATTCGTTTCATCGTAGCTCCTTGCTTTGATTTAATACTTGGTTGTATAACGTTGTTAACATTTAGTTCCCAACATTTATACATTATGTTTTTTTAGTTACATATCAATCAAATAAAGGTCGCAATTTCGTCTAGCGACTTTTTCACTAAGGCATGCTCAGGTATGGTTGCATCTATCCCTGGGTAGCCTGCAATTAGCAGCATGTAAGGGCGCTCATTATCTTTATCACGGCCACAAATTTCGGTTAAAAAGCTCATTGGTTTTGGTGTATGCGTGAGGGTGGCAAGGCCAGCTCTGTGTAGTGCTTGAATTAAAAAGCCGGTTGCTAGGCCAACAGATTCATGAACATAGTAATTGGTATTTTTGTCATCGGCAGAAATACCGCCTTTCTTTTGACTAAACACGGCAATTAGCCAAGGTGCATGCTCAAGGTAGGGCTTACTGGCATCGGTGCCAAGTGGTTTTAAGGCATCTAACCATTCTTCACCCGCGCGACCTTCATAAAATGAGCGCTCTAGTTTTTCAGCGGCTTCTCGAATTTGTTTTTTCACATCGCTGCTGTGTATTGCTACAAAGTGCCAAGGTTGATGATTGGCACCGCTCGGTGCAGTGCCAGCCGCTCTAATACAGGTTTCGATTATTTCTTTTGGCACTGGGCGGTCGCTAAAGCTACGAATACTGTGGCGACGCTGACTCACGGCTAAAAACTCTTCGGCGCGTTTTAGCATCTCGTCATGAGGGTACTCAATAAAGTCATTGAGTGGCTGATTTTTGTGTTCTTGCATGGCTTTTCGCTTCTTGTGTGTTGATGATTTTAATTATGAATATGTTGGTTTCGGCGGTACTCTTTTAATTCATTGCTCAACCAATCTTTTGCATTGAGTAACGACCCATTGCTGAGTCTTACTTTATAGGGCTTACCGCTCCATGAGCTTTTACTCGCCAGATTCTCGATAAACTTTTCGGCAGTTTTTGCATAGCGGGTTGCTTTTCGATACTTCATAGCAAGGTGTTCGGAAGCATCTTGGCTTGAGTGCTCTGTACCGTTGCGAATAAATACGGCATCGCTTTTAGCAACAAAATCAATGAGGTGTTTTATCTCTTGTTCTGGGGTTGCTGCATCACTGAGTTGGCTGATGCTCAATAACATTAATGTGATTAACCAATATCCTCTCATACATAATCTCATAGCGTTTGATGCTCTATCGTCAAGGTTGCAATTATTGGGTTATGATCTGAGCTTGCAAGCTCAGGTACAACGGTAGTTTCTATTTTGACACCACGCACCCATACTTGGTCAAGTGCTAATCCAAATGCTTTGGTGCGCTTATCATCTAAATAAATAGCTTCGTGCAAACCTAGCTGGGTCAATGTTTGCTGTAATAAGGCTTGGCGTTCATCACTCCAGGTATTGAGATCACCGGCAAATACAATAGGGCCTTTGTGCGTTCGCATAATAGCGGCGGCATCGTCGAGCTGTTGCTTAAAGTCACTAACGCCAATCGTAAAGTTAATGGCATGTAGGTTAATACTGAGTAATAACTGTTGATCAGGCAGCGCATACTCCACAATATTGGTGGCTTTTGGGCTACGTAGCCAAGGCTCTTTATGGGTGAGTGTACAATGTACAGTAGCTGGCCAGCGGCTGAGTGTCATAACTCCTGATTGCACGCTGCCGCTCTTATACCCTTTAGCAAAGCGCCAATAGGGTTTGAGCTTTGTAAGCGAAGGTTCTTCGATAGCTTCTTGTAGTAACACAATATCAGCATCGGCATTTAGCTTTTGTAAATCTGTGAGTAAGCCATCTATTTGTGCTTTGTAGATATTCCAACTCAATAACTTGAACTGATAGGGCAAAATATAATGTTCAGCGTAAGTTTGCATGCGGCTTTGCGCTAATTGCTGTTGGCAATTAGCAAGGTTCACAGCGGTTTTGGTTATACCTTGTTGCTCATCAGAGCTAGGATCGCTTGAAAAGCTATACCAAGACAGCACACTTAAACACACAAGTAATAAAAATATACGCAGATATGCCGTCATAATGACCTTTAGTTACTTTCCTTGAGAGTTAGTCGTCGATAGCCTCAGTTTAGTTCAAAGGCTAAATGTTAGAAACTGTAGTATTTCCTACAATTTTTATACGCTTTCTTACCCAAAATGTGTACTCATGTTCTTATACTTACTGAGCTTAACAACTCAGACAAAGGAACTACTCATGAAACAAATGGCCTGTATGCTGCTTGCCTTATCGGTGACAGCGTGTTCATCAGTCACCATAGTGCCAGAAAAAACAACCAATAAATTAGCCACTAAAGCTGATTACCAAGATAGCCGCCCATTCTTTTTGTGGGGCCTTGTTGGTGAAGAGCGCGTTGATGTAAAGGCTATTTGCCAAGATAAAAAAGTTGCCCAAATGCAATCGCAACAAACATTCGCTGATGGCGCATTAGGACTCGTTACACTCGGAATTTATGCTCCTCACACAGTAAAAGTATGGTGTGAGCAACAAGCACAGGAGCAACAACTATGAAAAGCCTACTAGTAACAACTGTGTTAGTAGCAACCTTAAGTGGTTGCACAAATATCTACTTTGATAATGGCAGTGCTGCACAAGCCAATAAAGCGCCTGCAACAGAGCAATGGCATCATAACTTTGCCGCAGCGCTTTACGAAGGTTCAAAGCCTGTCGACTTATCTGAGGAGTGTCCTGATTCCGAATGGCAAACCGTTCACACTTATAAGTCGTTCACCAATGGCTTAGCTGAAGTTGCAGTAAACCAAGTTGGGCCTATTTTGTACCCGAAAACAGTTGAAATAAGCTGCGCTCAAGTACCTTATAAGCCAGACTAGTTATTCATAACGCAGCGCATCAATTGGGTTTAAGCGTGCCGCTTTAATAGCGGGCGCTAAGCCAAACACAATACCAATCAATGAAGTAAAGCCAAATGACAGCATAATCGCCCAACCCGGTATGTAGGCATCTGGCATGCTCGGCACTGATAACGAAATCAGTGCCGCAGCACCATAACCAATCGCTAAACCAATTAAACCACCAAACAGTGATAGCACCACCGCTTCAACTAAAAATTGCAGCATAATAAAGCCAGGTGTTGCACCTAATGCTTTCAAGGTGCCGATCACACGCGTACGTTCTGTTACCGAAACCAGCATGATATTCATCACTCCAATACCACCAACTACCAGGCTGATACCCACTATCCCCGCGGTAATTGCGGTAGCACTTCCGGTAAATTTATCGATATTAGCACGGGCTTTTTCGGCGGTTTCAAATTCAAAGTCGTCATCTTCGCCGTCTTTCAGTTTATGTAATTGACGTAAAATACGGCGAATTTTAGCCAATACTTGCGCTTCGTTAGCATCTTCTTTTAAACGAAACATCATTTGTACATTGGTATCAACACTGCCGCCTTCTAGCGCACTCATGGTACTTATTGGAATATTAATGTAATCGTCTTGGTCAAAACCTAATAAACTACCTTGTTTTTCAGCAACACCAATAATGCGAAACCACTCACCACCGAGTTTGATATATTCACCTACAGGGTTTTCAGGCAGGTTAAGCTTTTCGATAATTGAAGGGCCAATAAACGCCACACGACGGCGTTTTTCATCATCTTCTGCGCGAATAAACCGCCCGAGTTCTGGGTAGGTGCGATAAGCTTTTTGGTAGTCTTGCTCGGTGCCCATTACCCGTGAAGCATGACTTTTATTGCCATACTCTGCTGCACCAGAAAAGCGCCAAGTAAACATTAGCGCAGTAAAGGTTTCGGCTTCTTTCACTCGGGCTTTTAGAGTTAAAAAGTCGCTGTAGGTTAACTTTGCTTGTTGACCTACCATTTCTTTTTCTACGCTAGTGTAAGGTTTTATATTGGTGACATCGGGAGACATATCAGCAAGCTGATCATTAATTTGCTTGGTAAACCCTTGCATCACTGCCACCACGGTCACAACCGCTGCAACACCAATAATAATGCCTAAGCAGGTAAGGGCACTGCGCATCGCATTGGCTTTAATTGCCATCAGTGCGGCTTTTGTACCTTCCATTACAGCGATAGCAGATTTAAACATGTTGTCTTGTTCCTTCGCCTTTTCGGGTATCACTAACAACCTTGCCATCAACTAAGCGAATAACACGTTGGCAGTGATCAGCAATATCTTGTTCATGAGTAACCAAAATGATGGTGTGCCCTTCGTTATGAAGCTCATCAAACAGCGCCATGATTTCAGTGGTGGTTTTACTATCTAAGTTACCGGTAGGCTCATCACCAAGTAGAATGTGGGGCTTAGTAACCAGTGCGCGAGCTATAGCGACACGTTGACGTTGGCCACCAGAAAGCTGGCTCGAAAGGTGATTTACCTTATCGCCAAGACCAACCCGTTGTAATGATTCGAGCGCTTGTTGCTTTCGCTCTTTGGCAGAAATAAATCGATACACTAAGGGCTGCATAACATTTTCAAGGGCGGATGCTCGTGGTAATAAGTTAAAGCTTTGAAAAATAAAGCCAACACTTTCATTACGCTGATGAGCAAGCTCCGTTTCGGTCATGCGCTTTACTAGCTTATCTTTTAAATAGTAGTCACCACTGGTGGGAGTATCTAAGCAGCCAAGCAAGTTCATCAGGGTTGATTTACCTGAGCCTGAAGGGCCAATAATGGCAACATACTCATTTTGTGCAATTTCAATATTAATATCATCAAGGGCTTTGAAAACTTGTTCGCCCATTTTGTATTGTTTATTGATATTACTGAGTTTGATCACCGCAGACATTAGTTAGCACCTTTTTCAGGGCTGTTTTTAACGGCTACCGTATCACCCTCTTTTAGTGAGCTAAGTGGTCTAGCTGGGCCGATAACAATACGATCTCCTTTTGCAACACCGCTGGTTAGTGCTTGTTCGATATCTGAAGAAATACCTACCGTAACAGCTGTTTTAGTTACTGTATTATCTGCATTAAGCTTCCAGACAAAGTAGCTATCATCCTCTTTTTGAATAGCTTCAATAGGCAGTTTTAAGCCATTTTCGGCAATGCTTGTGGCGATTTCTGCGCGGCAGCTCATTCCGGCATAAAGCTGGCGGTCAGTGGCATCAAGCAGTACTTTGACTTTAAATGATAAGCCCTGAGAACCGGCTTGATTTTTTGCTGATGTGCCAATGTTTATTACTTTGCCAGTGAAAGGTTGATTTGGGTAAGCGGCGGCATAGATATCTGCATGTTGGTCTAATTTGATACCGGCAATATCGGTCTCATCCACTCGAAGCTCGGCTAATATTGCGCTTGGATCAGCTACTAGCATCAAGTCTGAGCCAATAATGTTAGTTGTTCCCGCAATAACAGTTTCACCTTCTTTAATATTTACCGAAGCAAGTAGGCCACTCATTGGAGCGCGAAACACGCTTTTATTTAAACGGTCTTCAGCAATCAATAACGATGCTTGGGCTTGGTTGTAAGCTTCACGTTTTGCTTCAATATCTATTTTTGCTAGATCGCGGGCATTTTGTAGGTTTTCATATACTTCTTGGCCTGCAAGGCCAACTTCATAAAGCTCTTTCTGGCGGCTTAGTTGACGCTCGATATTTTTCAATCGGGTTTCGCTATGCTTAATATCGATTTCGGTCGCGCGAAGCACGGCCTTGTTGCGTGCAACTTCAGATTCAAACGCGGTCGTATCTAGGCGCATTAAAATATCGCCCTCAGTGACACTTTCGCCTTCTTCAACAAACACTTTCGCTACACGGCCTGTCACTTCTGAGCGCAGTTGCACTTGGGTATTAAACACTAGGTTGCCAGAGGCTAAAATTGAATCGGCAATATTGCCTTGTTCAACTTCTGCAATATGCATTTCTGGTGCATCTTTATTGCCTGTGACTTGTTTTGAAATAAGTAAAGCGACAAATGCCGTAACAGCGAGGCCAATAATAATGGCTTTTTTCATGTTACTTCCTTGGTATTTAAGAGCGGCATATTGCCGCTCAAAGCAGAATTAAACGAGAGCGATTACAGTCCAAATACCGTAAATAACAATACTTGGTAGAGCTGCAAACAGTAGCGCTTTATTGAAAGTGAAATTAGTCCAGCTCTTTAAACCGATAGCTGCGATGAAAATACCCCAAATAGAAAAGATATTGAGACTTTCAAGTAAGGTGTAGAATGGGTGGCCAATTTCTAAACCAATTAAAAGTTGGTTAATCGAAGCATAGTTAAATAACGTCTGTGAGATTTGGTCGGTACTCGCAGTTAATACTAAGATGAGTAAACCAAGACTTGAGATAATCATTGGCATCATGGTCCACACACCAAAGCCATACCACGCACCATAACCGTAGTTAGCTTCTGGATCTTGCTTAGATACAAATAGGTAGTAGCCTGCCATTAGAGCATTAATAACAGCCAAACCAATGATGCCACCAAACATAGCAAACCATACTTGCATATCTATGGTTTGCTCCATGCTTTGGCGAATCATTTTTTGTTCTGCAATGGTGGCATCAACACTGGCGGCTGCCACTTGTTGATCGATTAAAAACTGCGGGTCAGCTTTATTGTAAAAAGCAAACATGCTGGCAGCGAGGATGCCGGCAAGTAAAATAAAGGCAACAAAAGACCAACCTTTTGCTTCCTTTAAACCATTAAAGGCTTTGCTCGGGCTGATAAAAATATCAACCAATGCGGTCATGACATTTGATGATTTCATTTTTTATTCCTTGTTTTATAACATTTGTTTTTAGGTACTAAAATATCCTGTTTAGTAACAAATTAGCAATTTGTTTTGTAACTGTATGTTAACAGCTGTGATTAGTAAATCTGTGATATGGTTAAAGGATTAATTTGAGTCGAATTTATTAGGAATAGTAGGTCGTTATGGTGAATAGCAATGGTCGTTGTATTGATGAGTTGGTATTAGGATTCTGGCGCTTGTTAGATTGGCAGATAACGCCACAGCAATGCTTAAGTTTTTTAGAAAATGCAATTGAGATGGGTGTGTCACATACCGATCATGCTGACATCTATGGTGAATACGGTTGTGAAGCCGAATTTGGTAAAGCACTTAAACTAAAACCAAGTATTCGTGATGAAATCAAAATAATCACTAAATGTGGTATTAAGCCTGCGTTTGCCAGCCTAGGATTACAAGGCAAAGCAAACCATTATGATTCAAGTGCCGCGCATATAATTGCCTCAGCACAGCAGTCACTTAAAAACTTTAACACTGATCGTTTAGATGTATTACTTATCCATCGCCCTGATTACTTAATGAACGCCGATGAAATGGCACAAGCATTTAATACCTTAAAAGCAAATGGTGACGTGATTGATTTTGGTGTATCTAATTTTACCCCATCGCAACTTAGCTTATTGCAGTCGCGTTTAGATTTTGAGCTTGTGACTAATCAAATTGAGTTTTCACCTTACGAAATGAAAGCCCTTGATGATGGTAGCTTAGACCAATGCCAATTGCTCGATATCAAACCTATGCTTTGGTCACCATTAGCTGGGGGTCGTATATTCTCAAGTGATGATGAAAAAGCGGTGCGTTTACGTGCAGTGTTGGAGCAAGTTGGTGCTGAAATTGGCGCCACAGCCATTGATCAAGTTGTTTATGCTTGGCTGTTAATGCACCCAAGTGCACCGTCTGTGGTACTTGGTACGGGTAATATTGAGCGTGTTAAATCAGCTGTTGAAGCTAAGCAGCTTACTATGAACCGTGAACAATGGTATCGCATTTGGCAAGGCTCAACCGGTCATAGTGTGCCTTAACGAATAGCCCAAAACGAGAAAAGGGCCTTAACGGCCCTTCGTGTTGCAGCAAGTAACACATTCTTTATAAAGTGAAGTCAACCGCGTAAGCGACGTACACTTTTACATCTGAACCATCAATGTCGTTGTCTGAAAGACCGAAAGTAAAGCCGTCTTTCGACACTGAAACACCGTAGTCGATGATGTCATCATCACCAATGAAATCCCCTGAGTAATGACCTAAGTGAAGGGCCATTTCTGTACCGGTACTGCCAACTGGGAAACTGTAGTCAGCATTTAAATATAGAGAGTCACCAAAATCTGTACCGTCACCGCTTGCTGCTGATGTTGCTAGGACTGCTGCACCAAAGGTGAAGCTACCCATGCTAATGCTACCGTAGATTTCTGAGAAGTCTGCATCTGTGTAAGACGCTGCATCTGGGTATGCATAATAAATGTAGCCAACATCGTAGCTAAAGGTTTCATTGATTTCACCGCCAAAACCAGCATAAAGGTCTAGCTCGTAAGTCATGTCGTCAGCCCAGCTAGCATTCGATACCCAAGTACCCGCATAAAAGCCAGATTCACTTGCGTAGTCGATACCACCTTGGATTGCAGCATCACCACCGCCTTGCTCTTGACCACGCCATAAGTAGTTCGAAGTTGCCGCAGCGTTTGCTGTAACTTCTGCATAGCTATATGTTGAGCTCAAAGTTAATAGCGCAAGGGCGCTTGCTGCGACCGTTTTTTTTAGTTTTAGCATGTTTCTGTATCCTGTTGTTATGTTGATTTTGTCCCATTTTCAGATTGCAGTCTGGTTATTATTTGAGGACATTTTCTATGTGTTGTCTGGATACGATGTTGCACTGGTTGTGCCAAGTTAATTTCGAACGGGATATTTTATGCTTAAAGGCTTTAAAAACAGGCTTTTAAACTTGTTTAGTTGTGAAAAGGATGGTTATTTGAATTGTTCATGCGCACATGTGTGGTGCAAAAAATAACCCGGTTGCACAATTGCGAAGCAACCGGGTTTTGCTTATTTGAGAGTAACTTAGCCGAAAATTGCACGTATTAGAGTAATGGTTTCTTCAACACTGCGGCCTTTTTCAACTTCACTGATGATTGAATCGCGCTTAGCTTTGATATGTTCAGGGATATCATCACTTGCTAATGCTCGGTCCACCAGTATCTCTGCTGATTCTTTGCCACGGCGTACGGTCTTTTTACCTGCTGAGCTTGTGGTACTCTTAGGTTTGTTTAACAACTTAATATAGTTAGAGTTATCAGCGGTACTTTTATCTGCATAATAAAAGAAGCTAGGCAATAGGGCTTTGATTTCAACCAGAGATTGTTCAAGCTCATTTGCTGCACTGGCCATTTTGAACCAAGGCATGCTATGTATTGCTTCGACAACATCTTGCCAGTAGCGCTCAAAATCACGGTTATTAAGCTTAGTAATGCCTAATGCCGCACAAAGGGCATCAAGTTTACTATTTACGATTGGTGTAAACACGTCAGGTCGGCGCATCGCAAGCAAGCGAGTAGCAGGAGCAAGCGTTGGCTTTTCATCGCTGCCATTAAATGCCATGAAGTAAGCAACCATAAAATGCTGATAATGTTCTTGCGTTACTTCACCCTCAAGTGGAATGTGTACAAGCGCCTCATCGAATGCACCTGGCAAATCACTCAACATTTGGTGGAAACCTTTTGCGTTCTTAGTAGAAGCAAACCATTCAACGTCGAAGTTATAGCTGCTTGGATCAAGCGAGGCACTGTGTTTACCTGAAAACGCTAAACGGTCTTCTGGGATCATCTCTTTTAGGGATTGCGATTTAATTGCGGCAATGTAATTAGCTAAGCGTAGTTGCTCATCAAGGGCTACAAGCTCTTTATGCTGCTCGACGAAGCCTGCAATAACAGGCCATGGCGCAACCCTTAATGTTTTTAACTGCAAAAAACTGATTGCAGAAATTAATAAGTCATGAAGTTTTTTAAGAGTGGGTAATTGCTTATCTTCTAACAGATCGTAGTTAATGCGATCACGGCTTGCACTTAATAGCTCATAGCACCAACCTAAAAAGTCTTCAGGGTGGTTTTCTACTTTAACTGCCATAAGGTTTAAGCTGATATCAGAGGCTTGCTTGAGGATATTTTGATAAATTTGACTTTCTTGCTCGCCAAGCGCCATTTTTGACGGTGAAATAAGCAGTTTCTTCATGCTTAATCGATACTCCAGTTTTGACCAAATTGGGTTGTTTAATTTTAGTACACAGGGTGCAAAAACAACAGGGTCGTGCATCATACCGAAGTAATGGAATGATGCAATCTTACTGATAATTTATAAGTAAGATTGCGGCTGATGTGGTTTATTAATCATTGTCATCGAGTGTAAATAATTGCTCAACACTGAGTTCAAAGTGAGTAGCAATTTTTAACGCGATAATCACCGAGGGTATAAAGCGGCCGGTTTCAACTGTGCTGATGGTTTTACGTGATACTGCAATGGCATCAGCAAGTTCTTGCTGCGATAACCCCTTATCTTTACGAAATTTAGCGATATTATTTTGCACTTTTATACCTAGTCTCTACTTTGCCAAAGAATTGATACGCCATATATCAAACACATCAAAGCAAGGTAAAATGTGGCCATCATGCTATGAGATACATTTAAAGCAAGTTCATCAGACAATAAAAAAATAGCCCCCATGCTAAAAAGCAATCCAAGCACTACATGTTTATAAGCGATGGTATCAATCGTATTTAAAAATTCATCCTTATACGTAAGGCGATAACCAAGTTTCCATGTAAATCCCCCTCTAATTACAAACATAAAGAAAGATCCTAAAAATGCGGTACCGCCAATAAACAGTAACGGTGCTGATGTTTGCTTGAGCATTGGGTAAACACTAATAATTAATAACGTGACTCCCATGAATATTGAAAACCATGCGTTATGACTCATAAACTTTTCTTCTGTTTTGATATCTTGCTTAGACATAATCGTTTCCTTTTATTTTAAACTCAAATGTAACCTACAGGTATCAATGTAACCCTAAGGTATCATGCGGTCAAGATTTTTTTGTAACCTATAGGTATCAAATGGTTTCAGCGCTGATTCATATTCTTGTACCTAAGCTTGTTCACAAACCTTTTTATGTGTTGGGCAATGCAATTGCGCCTAACTCCCGCTATGATAAGAACATTGTTTGCCCATTTTTAAGGATGATTATGAAAACCTTACTGAAAATCGTTGGTGTCATCTTCGTATTACTGATTACATTGGTAGTCGCAGCACCATTCCTAATACCTACAGACGCGATATTTAATAAAGTATCGGAGCAAGTAGAACAAACCACAGGTCGTAGTCTGACTATTAATGGCGATAAAAAGCTGTCGGTATTTCCATCATTAAAACTCGAATTGAATGATGTGCACTTTGCCAATATGCAAACAGGCTCACAAAAAGATATGGCAAGCATGCAGCAACTTGCTATCCGTATCCCGTGGATGTCGTTATTTGGCGGTGAGTTTAAACTTGATAAATTCGTTATTAACGAACCAACAATTTTGTTAGAAACCGATAAAAATGGTAAAGCAAACTGGCAATTATTTGATGCGGTTGCTGAGCAACCACAGACAGAGCAGCAAAAGAGTTCTGGCGCTGTTAACTTACCAGATAACTTTGACATCGAACTTGGTGAAGTAGCAATCTACGGTGGTACTTTCACTTATCTAGATGGTAAAACCGGGGCAAAGCAACAGATAAGCGATTTAGAATTAGCAATCCTATTACCTTCTCTTCGTAAGACCTTAGAGTTAAAAGGCGGTATTACCTATATGGGTGAGCGCTTTGATTTAGATGTCACGCTAGATACACCTGTTAAAGCGATTGAAGGCGAAACCTTTAATGTAAGCACTGAGGTTGATTCACGTTTAGTCGATTTGAATTTTAAAGGTGCAATTGCAGAAATGGGTAATGACGTGCAAGGGCTTCTTTCTGTCAGTGGTGACTCAGTGAAAAATATTGCGAGCTGGCAAGGTGTTGAACTTAATGCAAAAGAAACTGCGTTTAATGCCTTTAATGTAAAAGGGTCAATGCATCTAAAAGGGCAGCAGTTTAAGCTTACAGAGCTACTTGCCACCCTAGATGAGCTGCAAATTAAAGGTAAAAGCGATATTAAGCTTGGTGATCGTTTAGCTGTGAATGCCGATATTGATTTAGGTATGCTTGATCTAAACCCTTACCTACCAGAGGGCGTAGCTAAAGAAGAGCAAGCAGAGCCTGCAGCAGATGCGCCAGCACAACCAATTGTTTGGGATGATACTGCAATTGATATGAGCGGCTTAAATGCACTTGATGCAAATGTAGTCGTGCGTTCAAGTGGCTTAAAAGCCAATGATATTACCCTTGGTGAAAACCAGTTAACGGTGAACCTAAAAAATGCCGTGGCTAAAATCAGTCTAGACAAGTTTGTTGCTTATGAGGGCAATGGTAAAGGTGTGATAACCGTTAACGCCAAGCAAACACCTTATAAAATTAGTACTAACTTTTCTTTAGATAAAATTGATGCGCAGCCATTACTGACTGATGCGGCTGGTTTCGATAAGTTAATGGGTAAAGGTTCTCTAAACTGGGATCTAACGACCACAGGCCAAAGCCAAAAGAGCTTTATAAATGCTTTAAATGGTAAGTTAGGCTTTGAGTTTGCCGATGGTGCAGTAAAAGGGGCCAACATTGCAGAGATGGTTCGTAAAGCAAAAGAGCTTATCAAAGGTAACTTAAGCGCAGTATCAGAAGGTTTAGATACAGGCTTTGATAACTCACAGCAAACAGACTTCTCGGCATTGCAGGGCAGTTTTGTATTCACTAACGGTGTTGGTGAAAATAAAGATCTGTCGCTACTTAGCCCGCTTATTCGTATTACTGGCTCAGGTAAAGTTGATTTACCTATGACGAATGTAGACTATCGCTTGGTAACGGGGATTGTTGATTCAATCGAAGGACAAGGCACGACCGATGATAGTACAGGCTTTAAAATTCCACTGCGTATCAAAGGCCCATTCCATGATGTTGGTTATAGCTTAGATGTCAGTGATGCGGCGAAAGAAGAAGTCAAAGAAAAAGCTAAAGATAAAATCAAAGACAAATTAAAAGGTCTATTTGGTAATTAATAAAAA
>NZ_JAKEVM010000190.1 GCF_022398475.1 Pseudoalteromonas shioyasakiensis
GCTCTGTATTACCGCTATAAACTTACTTGTTAACACAATTAAAATGAACAAAAAGTGAACATTATTTTTGTTGTTTTTCAATAAAGTAGAAACAAATTTCAGAAATTTCTCAGCTTCCAAAGAGTACCTAGCTCAGGTAATGTTTAATTAAGTGCAGCCAAGTTGGCAAAAGCTAACTAAACAAAAATGTGCGCAAAATTTTCCTCTGTTGGAATTTCATTTTTTAAACGTAATAATCAGCAACACAATTTACTTGTTATCATTTATCGATAGTTTTTGGCGTGAATATGGATTTTCTTTTTAATAAAAACGCGGCTGATTCTGTGTCACCTGCTTCGACTCTTCCCTACTGTATTGCGAATGATGATAAAACTCTGCTGCTTAATTACGACTCTTTAGACACTTTAACCAACCGTGAATTAATAAGTGAATTTATGAAGGTTCATGGCTATCATCATCTGGTAATTTTTAATATGCCTGATAGAGCGGATGTGCTGCCATTAAAAGACTGGCCAAAGCTAAAAGGGTTATTTTTCAAAAACACCAAGACTGATATTTTTGAACAAGGGCTACAAGAAATTAAAAAGGGAGCCTTGTGGTTTCCAAGAACAGTGAGCGATAAATGGATGAGAGAAATGCTCGAAACTGAGCAAAAAAATCAAATTCAATCAAATAACTTAACGTTTAAAGAATCTAAAGTACTACACTTGCTTTCTTCTGGCGCGACCTGCCCTCAAATCGCCGATACTTTATTTATTAGCGAAGCGACGGTGCGAGTTCACTTGCACAAGATTTACCAAAAAATTAATGTTAAAAACAAACAAAAAGCCTTGCAGTGGTGCGAAAGAAATATAGATAAACTCAATAAGCTTGCGGGCTAAATTGCAATTAAGTTGTAACTTGGTACAGCCTCATAATTCTGTTTCCATCCTAGCGCCTATAACATGCGCTATACAGCATTGCTCAAAGCTTTAAGTATTTTTGCAAAATAATTATTTAACTCTTTGCCTTTTGGGAAAATCGTTTTTGATTGAATAACAAACAAATAATGGTCTATGCTTTTACTTGACCCCATTTTGCAAGGAGCAAATTTTGAAAGTACTCACCCCCTTACGTGCTGCAATTTTAATGGCAGTCACAGCGGTCTCATTGACAGGTTGCCAGCTTACCTCAAGTGAATTACCTGCAATCAGTGATTCAGGAACAAAAAACTCAGGTCACGTTGTGTGGCATGATTTGATCACACCTAATTTGGCACAATCTCAAACATTTTATGGCAGTGTATTTGGTTGGCAGTTTCAAGCCGTTAACGATAGCTATACGCTGGCATCCTTAGACGGAAAATTAATTGCAGGCATGGCTGAACTTGATAATAAGCAAAATGCCAGCCACTGGCTGAGCTTAATCAGTAGTAAAGACATCGCTGCCGTTAGTGAAAAAACTATCAAAGCCGGAGGTAAAGTCTTAGTAAGCAGTACCGAAATTAAAGGCCGTGGTACTATTGCTGTATTAGAAGACCCCCAAGGGGCTGTTTTTTCACTGATCAATACTGTTAATGGTGACCCTGAAACCCATCAGGCTGATAACGGCTGGATTTGGCAAGAAGTATGGAGTGATAACCCTGAGCAGAGCAAAGCCTTTTACCAATCACTTGGTAATTATTCAGCACAAAATAAACCGCTTAATAATGGCAATTACAGTTACTTAGCCTTAAATGGCACACCTGCGATTGGCTTTGTAAAAAAACCAGATGCCGAGATAGGCAACACATGGGTGAATTACATTAAAGTAGCCGATGTTGACGCGACCCTATTAAAAGTAACCGCCGCAGGCGGCATAGTTCTAATGGCACCAAATGACAAAGTACGAAGTGGCAGCGTCGCCATTATTCGTGATCCAGCGGGTGCTGGTATTGTAATTCAGGAGCAAATGTAATGAATAAAAAAATGATTCGCTTAGCTGCTCTTGCGGCTGCAATGTTAGCTTTAAATGCCTGCACCCCCTATGCAAGCCTAGATATTAATGCGCCATTTAAAGTAGGTCCTGTGTACGTTAACCCAAGTATTGGCATTGGCGGTACACTTTAATCAATTTCAGGGCGCTGCGTTTTAAACAAAGCGCCCTATCATTAGTGTTTTACTTTTAAGCGCTGTACCTGGGTCAGCACATCTTCAGCTTTGGCGCCTAGGTAAACGTAAATTGCCAGTGCAATCAACAGACCTACCACAGCAAACATCATCAATACAGCAGGTATAACATACTCAGTTTGCCCGAGTGCTGCTTTAAACATGGTTAGTAAGGCTTCTATCGATACTGCAATCAAAATTGTTGAGATAAAGCGTGTGATCGTTCGTCTTGTCGAGCTGTGCCGAAAAATATCCTTATGCATGAGGATTTCTTCTTCTAGAATTGTTTTGCCTAAATCAAAAATAGCCAACGCTAAAGTAACAAAGATAATAATAGTAAATGGTTTAAGCGGGTCTGACTGGGTGTCTTCGCTTAAGACTAAGTCCGCCATTCCGGCAAATACTTTATATAACAGATAGAACACCAAGCAGAACAAACAAGCGACAATCAAGCCATAGCCCACCTTAAAGTAAGGTGTCATTCTGGCTCGCTTGGTGTCTCCCATAATAAATTCAATCAGTTCTGTTAAACACACATCGATAACCAAAAACTGCTGTTTATCGTTGCCTGAAGGGATTGTTTTGATCACTGAGATACAAAGGTGCTTAGTCGCAGTCGAAATATATGGCGAAGTAAAATGCGGCACGGGTGTTGACGAAGCTAGTAAAAAATAAGGCCGAGCACTTAAGTCCTGCCCAGCCCCAATATGACCCAGTTTCTTTTTGTACTGACGCTTAAAGCAAACATTGTCACCTTGCTGAATGCCTTGTTCATTCAAGCAATATTGCAATTCTAGAAATGGATATTGATTGACGAGCTGTTGGTAGGCTTGCTTGTTAGTCAACGATGCCTGAACACTGGCAAGTATAGAAAGAAGAAGTTCATGAATAAGCTGTTGTTGCTCTTCATAGCGTTCTATAGCACTTAAATAACTCATTCTGGCCATCTTGCTTCCTCAAAGTAGTGATATCCACTCTAGTTAAGCAAGGAAGACTCCAATTTTTATTTCAATTAATAATCAATTAGTTAATTTCGTGAACGGGAATGACATTAGAATAAAAGCACTATAAAGGTGCGCATTTTGTTTTATGAAGCACTAAAACGAAAAAAGCTGTAACTCTGTGAGTTACAGCTTTTTAATTTTGGTGCGGATGGGGGGACTTGAACCCCCACGGCCGAAGCCACCACCCCCTCAAGATGGCGTGTCTACCAATTCCACCACATCCGCATACAATTCTGTATGTTGTTAAGCTTTACGTTTACTTGAGGAATGAAAACTGCTTAACGATAATTAGCAAAGCTAATTAGTTAGGTACGTCAGACGTTTTATCTTCTGTCGCAGGCACATCAGATTGTGCTGGCGTTACAGTTTCAACAGCTGGCGCAGCTTCTAGGTTTTCCCACTCATCAGTCTTTTTGATTTGACCTGCAGTAAGGTTACCTAGAACAATACTTAGTACGAAGAAGATCGTCGCTAAGATTGTTGTTGTTTTAGTCATGAAGTTACCAGCACCTGATGAGCCAAATACGGTACCAGAAGCGCCAGCACCAAATGATGAACCCATATCTGCGCCTTTACCTTGTTGGATTAAAACCATACCAACTAATGCTAAAGCAACAATTAAATAAACTACTAATAAAATTTCGTACATCTTATACGGTCCCTTTTGCACTTTCACAGATAGCAGTAAATGAATCTGCTTTAAGACTCGCGCCACCAATAAGGCCGCCGTCTATATCTGGTTGTGCAAATAATAATTCGCTATTTTTTTCATTCACGCTACCACCATATAAGATGGTTAATTGCTGTGCTACGTCGCTATCTGAAGAAGCAATCTTCTCGCGGATAAACTTGTGCACGGCTTGCGCTTGCTCAGGAGAGGCAGTCTTACCTGTGCCAATGGCCCAAACGGGCTCGTATGCTACCACAGAATTCTTCAGTGCTGCTACACCTAATTTGCTAATTACAGCATCAATTTGAGCTGCAACCACTAATTCAGTTTCGTTTGCTTCACGTTGCTGCTCACTTTCACCCACACAAAGGATAGGAGTTAAGCCAACTTGCTGCGCTCGCGCAAACTTATCTGCAACAACTTCATCTGACTCTCCGTAGATACTACGACGTTCAGAGTGACCAACCAAAGTGTAAGCTGCGCCTAGGTCTTTGACTAGCTGAGCATCAACTTCACCAGTAAAAGCACCAGCTTGGTTTTCAGAGACTGTTTGCGAACCAAACGTGACGTTTTGTTGCTGCAAAGAACTCAACAATGGGAATGGTGGAAAGACCACTATATCCAGTTCATCCGATTGAACATTTTTGATAGCAGTTGATAACTGTTCAACAAGCTCTAGAGAGCCGTTCATTTTCCAATTACCTGCGACCATCGGCTTACGTGTTGCCATTATTCCACTCCACATTAGAAAGCGGGCAAGATACTAACTCGACTTGCCCAAAGTTACAAGAGGTTATTGTTATACCTGGGTTTGTTTGCTCACAGTTTCGACAACTGCGGCTATTTTACGTGCGCTATCAAGGACAACTTTTTCCTGTTCAGCTTCAACCATTACTCGCACAACAGGTTCAGTACCTGATTTACGAAGTAATACACGACCTGTATCACCTAATTTTTCTTCAACTTGTGCAACAGCATCAATCACCGTTTGATCTTGCGTTGGATCAGTACCTTGTGGGTAGCGCACATTAATCATTTTCATTGGATATTTTGTAAAGCCAGCCCCTAAGTCTTGCAATGTTTTATTCTGCGCTACCATCGCTGCTAATACTTGCAAGCTTGAGATAATGCCATCACCCGTGCTAATTAAATCTAGATTTAATACGTGACCTGAGCTCTCGCCGCCGATTTTCCAACCCTTCTCTTGAAGTAGCTCCATCACATAGCGGTCACCCACTTTGCTGCGAGCAAACTCGATTCCACGAGCCTTTAAGGCATTCTCAAGACCCATATTTGACATGACAGTGCCAACGACACCACCACCTAAAATATCGTCATTTGCAGCTTGGCAAGCAATGATATAGACAATGTCATCGCCATCAAATACACGGCCATTATGGTCAACCATCATTACTCGGTCACCATCGCCATCGTAGGCAATACCAACATCGGCATTGTGTTCTAATACCTTGCGTTTAAGCGTTTCAACATGAGTTGCTCCACACTCTAAGTTGATATTTACCCCGTTTGGCTCACAGGCATGGCAGATAACATCCGCGCCTAGTTCACGCATTACTGAAGGTGCAATGTTATAAGTAGCACCGTTAGCACAATCGAGAACAATTTTTAAACCTTCAAGCGATAAGCCTTGCGGGAATTGGCTTTTGCAGAATTCAATGTAGCGACCATCAGCAGTTTCTAAACGACGCGCTTTACCAAGCTTATCAGAAGCAACACAGGTCATTGGTTCATCCATCATGGCTTCAATTTCAAGTTCTACTTCATCTGCAAGCTTTAAACCACGACCACTGAAAAACTTAATACCGTTATCATGGTAAGGGTTATGAGATGCACTAATCACAATACCCGCTTCAGCACGGAAAGTTTGCGTTAAATAAGCAACAGCTGGTGTCGGCATTGGGCCTAACAAAACAACATCAATACCAGCAGCAATTAAACCTGCCTCAAGTGATGTTTCGAGCATGTAGCCAGAAATACGGGTATCTTTACCAATAATGACTTTTTTTGTGCCAATTTTTGATAATACACGCCCTGCAGCCCAACCTAACTTTAAAGCAAATTCAGGTGTGATTGGAAACTCACCCACCATGCCACGAACACCATCTGTGCCAAAATACTTTCTTGTGTTACTCATTTGAAATTCCTCGATCACATGCTTGCCAAACCGCTAGCACGTCAGCTGTTTCTTGTACGTCATGAACACGAATAATTTTTGCGCCATTTTGTGCTGCTATCAGCGCACCGGCAAGGCTTCCCGCTAAGCGTTCATGTGTGTCTCTATTTAATAAATTACCAATCATCGATTTACGAGAAAGGCCTGCTAGTACTGGTAAATTGAATTTATTAAATATATTAAACTCTTTAAGTATTTGATAATTCTGAGCCAAAGTCTTACCAAAGCCAAAGCCCGGGTCTAAGATAATGCGT
>NZ_JAKEVM010000191.1 GCF_022398475.1 Pseudoalteromonas shioyasakiensis
TATTTAAAATGTTACTTAAACAAAAATCGCTCTGTTAAATTGCGTTTTTATTAGGGCAAACTAAGCTTATAAGACTGGTCAATATCAAGGATGGTATAAGTACATGTTAGCTAAACCAATATACGAATTAGTCCCCTACGGATACTTTTTTCTCGGCATCAGTTGTATCACATTAGCCAATAATTATGTGCCTACATTAATCGGTGTAATCTTATTTTTATTAGGTGCTAACATTTGGCGGATGCGTTCTGAAGCCAGAAGAACCGATCATTCAAGCCAGCGAGTCAAGCAAAGAAAACGTCGCTATTACTATGAATTTAAACCTTTTATCATTTTTATTTCGGCATTCACCTTGATGCAATGGACGCAAAATGAACTCGTTTCGGTGATCAGTATTTTGCTGTGTATCTCGGCAGGGGTCATTCTAAGCATGCGGATTTTAAACCGTCATAGCCATTCGTTACTTCATTGAGTGCTTTATTAAAAGACTGCATAAAAAAGAGCGGCTTAGCCGCTCTATAATCAAGGTTATGCTAATTTATTTAACAGCTCAGTTCGAAGCAATTGATAATCAAAGTTAATATCTTCAGCCAAACACTCATTTGCTAGCGCATCAGCAAGTGGTTTCGGCATAGGTAGTTCGATGTCTAAAATTTCTTCTACACTGTCTTTAAATTTTGCTGGGTGTGCAGTCGCTAAAAAGATACCTGCACTGCCATCTGCTAGATTTTCTTTCAAGCCTTGATAAGCAATTGCAGTATGAGGCTCTGCGATGTAACCCGTTTGATGAATTTTTTTCATCACCTCTTTTGTTTCTTCTTCGCCAACACAGCTTGAATAAAAATCATCATAGCTAAACCATTTGTTATCCAACATAAACTGAACACGTGGCCAGTTATTCGGTTTACTCACATCCATAGCGTTCGATAACGATTCAAGCGTGTCATTCGGTGCCCACTCTTTGCTTTGTAAGAAACGTGGCACAGTGTCGTTTTGGTTAGTTGTAGCACTTAGTTTCGCTACTGGCATACCAAGCACAGCACCGATCATCGCAGCGCACACATTACCAAAGTTACCACTTGGTACTGAGATATGCGCTTTACTACGCTGCTCTTTAGGTAATTGAGCAATGGCTTCAAAGTAATAGCAAACCTGTGCAACTAAACGACTGATGTTGATTGAATTAGCAGAATTTAGACCTAGCTTTTGTTTAACTTCATCGTCTAAGAAAGCTTGCTTTACCATGCTTTGGCAATCATCAAAGCTACCATCAACAGCATAGCAGTGAATGTTATTGCCTAATGTTGTAAATAGCTTTTGCTGCGCTAGTGAAATTTTACCTTTCGGGTATAAAATCACGACATCGATATTTGGCTTATTATAAAATGCATGGGCAACCGCAGCCCCCGTGTCGCCCGATGTTGCAGTTAAAATTGTTACTTTTTCGCCTTGGTTAAATTGTGCAAGACACTCAGCCATAAAACGGCCACCAAAGTCTTTAAACGCAAGCGTTGGACCATGAAATAGCTCTAAGCAATAAATGTCTTTTTCTACTTCAACCAGTTTCACATCAAAGTTAAAAGCATTTTGTACCATCTGTGCAACGGTATCGGCAGGTAGTTCATCGCCAATTAGGTGCGATAAAATCTTGCTGCTACGACTAACAAAGTCTAAATCAAGTAACGCATCAATGTCTTGAATTGGCGAAAGGCTTTCTGGGAAGAATACCCCTTGGTTACGTCCTAACCCCGTTTTTACCGCTTCAACAAACGACACCTGTTGTGCTTCATCTTTTAAATTATGTAATTGCATGTTTATTCCTTAAATTCTTTAGAGCTGTCGTGTGCCAAGCTGATCAAGTTTACAGATGTGGCTGAAACCTTGTTCATTTACGTAATTATCATTCAGCCAAGCTGCACACTTTTGAGCAGCTTCAAGACTCTTACACACGGTAAATAATGTTGGGCCCGCACCAGAAATACTGACAATCTCTGCACCAAGCTCTGGTAAAGCACTTTTAGCTTCCGCAAAACCTTGGATTAATGGTGCGCGATGTGGCTCAGCGATTTCATCTGTCATAATTGATAACGCAGCATCAAAACGACCTGTTAGCAATAAGCTGCTAAATGCAGAAAGCCGCTGTGCAAACTCAACACTGTCGTGCATTGATAATTGCGTTGGCAATACCGAACGCGCTTTTGCAGTATTCAGTGAAAAACCTGGAAAAGCCGCTACGTAATACCATTGATTATCAACGGGTAACGAAATTGACTTGTTCGGAATGAGTTCACCCGTTAATTGCAAACCACCTAAATAACAAGGTGTGATGTTATCGTAATGACGGCCGCCACTAACAATGGCTTCAAAATCAGCCATCAACTCGATAAGTTGCTCTTGAGATAATTTGGTTTCGGCAAATTTATCAAGGGCAGCAAACGCTGCCACCACAGAACAAGCACTTGAACCTAAACCTGAGCCAATTGGTAGGTTCTTTTTAAGCTCAAGTTTTACCGCTGGCATAGCCGGTGCAACGTGCTCTTTAAAGTGAATTAAACATTGATAAGCCAAGTTTTCTTCAGCATTTGCAGGTAGTTTATGGGCATAGTCGCCAGAGCAGACAAAAGTATCTTGCTCAGCGGCACTCACCTCTACAACATCGCCTAATAAAGTGCCATCGATAGGTGCCAGCGCAGCACCTAGTGCATCAAAGCCGACAGCAAAATTCCCGATTGAAGCGGGTGCATATACACGGATCATGACCAGCTCCTAACGTGTTAATGTTTTTAAGATATCAGCAAATACGCCTGCAGCCGTTACTTCGGCACCTGCGCCATAACCACGAATCACAAACGGACGTGGTTGATAATATTGACTTAAGATTGCCAATGCATTTTCACCGTCACGGATATCGTAAAGAGCATGGCTACTATCTACGGCTTCAATGCCTACTTTACATTGACCGTTTTCAATAGTGCCCACATAACGAAGTACTTTACCTTCACTTGCAGCACTTTGAATGCGGTCGTTAAACTGTGCATCAAGTGATGGTAGTTTTGCCATGAAATCTGCTACAGAATCATCTTCTGCAAACCCTTTTGGTAAAACTGATTCAACTTCAATATCGCTTAGTTCTAACTCAAGACCCGATTCACGAGCAATGATCAGTAGTTTTCGAGCAACATCAGTGCCTGATAAATCATCACGTGGATCTGGCTCTGTAAAACCACTTTCTTTTGCTTTTAACGTTGCTTCGCTAAGAGATAAACCATCTTGTAGCGCACCAAACATATACGATAATGAACCCGACAAGATACCGCTGAACTTAATAAGCTCATCACCGGCACCAAATAGTGATTTCAAGTTATCAAGTACTGGTAAGCCTGCACCTACGTTTGTTTCGTATAAAAACTTACGGTTATTCTTTTGTGTAGCTGCTACTAAATCTTGGTAGTAAGCATACGAGCTAGTATTGGCTTTTTTGTTTGCCGCAACCACATGGAAACCGGCATTCAAGAAATCAACATATTGCGCAGCAAGCTTATCGGCTGAGCTACAATCTACGATCACAGGGTTAATTAAATGGTTTTGTTTAACAAATTGCTCAACCAGATTTAAATCAAATGCTTGTTCTGACTCGGCTAGTTTGTCTTGCCAGCCATCAAAAGCGATGCCTTCGCTATCTAGATAAAGCTGTCTTGAGTTAGCAACACCATACAAGTTCAGCTTGATGTTACGTTTTTCAAGCCATGCTTGTTGACGCTCTAACTGCTGAATAAGCTCTTGGCCAACTAAGCCACAGCCAAGTAAAAACACATCGATTGAAGGAATGTGAGTAAAGAAGTTCTCATGGCACACTTTTACTGCGTCGTTGCATAATTCACCGTCGATAACCGCTGAAATGGCGCTTTCAGTCGAATCTTGTGCAATAGCAACAATATTAACCTGCGCTTGAGCTAATGAAGCAAAGAACTTAGCCGCTAAACCTTTGTGCGCACGCATGTTATCGCCAACTAGAGTAACAATCGCAAGGTTACGCTGCACTTGTACTGGTTCGATTAAGCCGGCTTGTGATTCTAATTCGAAAGCAGTTTGTAATGCTTCTAAAGCAAGAGATAAGTCACTCTCATGCACACAGAAACTGATGCTAAATTCACACGAAGATTGAGTGATTAGTACAATTGAAACATTGTCGTGCGCCAGTGCATTAAATACTTTTGACGCCATGCCCACTTTGCCTTTCATACCTGGGCCAGACACCGTTAACATAGCGAGGTTTTGTAAACTTGATAATGCTTTAACTGGATCGTTCGACACACTGTCGTTACTGATCACAGAACCTTCTGCACGTGGGTTATGAGTATTTTTGATCTCGCACGGCACACCCGCTTTGGCACAAGGTAAAATCGTTTTCGGGTGCAATACTTTCGCACCAAAGTAAGACAGCTCCATTGCTTCTTTATAAGATAACGAATCAACCTTAGATGCTTTTTTGATATAACGCGGGTCTGCATTGTAAACACCGTCAACATCAGTCCAGATTTGGCATACTTCAGCTTCTAGGCATGCTGCCGCAATAGCTGCTGAGTAATCGGAACCATTGCGACCAAGTGTTGTTAGCTCACCTTGCTCATTGGCAGCAGTAAAACCCGGCATGATATAAATAGTGCTCGGTGCCACTTTTAATGCTGCTTGAAAACGTAACTTACTTGCAGCCAAGTCAGCTTCAGCATCAATATAGCCACCCACTGAAGCTATGCAATCTGTCGCTTCTAAATAACGAGCATTACTTTCTTTAAGCATGCACTCCATTAAGGCTACACTTACGCGCTCACCAAAACTGATTGCATAAGCACGTACTTGGTCTGGGCAGCACTTTAAAAGTGCAACACCATCTAGTTTATTCTTAAGTTCGCTCAAATCAGGCCAACTTGCTACCTGACCAAAGTCAGCTTCAACAGCAGCTTTTAGTTGTTCACAGCGCGTAACCAATGCTTGCCATAACTCACTAAAATCTTGTCCCTGTTCTGCAGCGCTTGCTAATGCTACTAATGAATCTGTCATACCACCCGGTGCTGACAGTACTAACAGCATTTCATCGCGTAATTCTTCTTTGACTAACTGAGCTACCTGTTGCAAACATGCGTAGTCGGCCAAGGACGACCCACCAAATTTTAATACTCGCATTATTTATGTTTCCTCATTCCATAAACGAAAAAGGCCTGTGTTCTAGTGAACACAGGCCTATAATTTTGTTGCACCGACCTATGCCACTATCCCGTAAGGATGATGGTTGTAATAATAATGGTCGTTGCGTGATTAAATGTTTTCATAGCCTGTAGACTGCCTTAAATATAGCCAGCCTGTCAACCCTTAAAGAAAAGATAAATTATGCGTTTGTGTTATATAAAAGATTAGTGAATACCAAATTTATGCAAAGTTGCTTTTAGTCGCACAAGATCTATCGGTTTATCAATGAAGTCAATAGCACCCAATTTTACTACTCTTTGTTTCATTTCAGCCTGAATATCAGCCGAAATCACTATAACAAAGCACTCAATTTTCTCTGCTTTGATCGTTTCGAGCACTGCAACACCATCCAATTCTGGCATGGTTAAATCTAAGCACAATAGATCAAAGTTTTGCTCGCGTAATAAGGCTAGAGCTTCACGGCCATTTGTGGCTTGTTGAACATCTGCATCCAAGCAATCCCCTAAACAGCGTACTACCTGCTTTCGGGCAATATTTGAATCATCACAGACCAGTACTGAAAAATTAGGATTATTCATGAAATAAAAATCTTCGCTGTAGCAAATACAACATCAAAAAAGGCTAAATTAAAGATGGAATAAATTTATAACACACTTTTTCAAGCGCAGTAAGGGCAAGTTTTTTCAAAATTTACTAACAATTTATAAATGTTCCAGTAAAAAAGGATATATTT
>NZ_JAKEVM010000192.1 GCF_022398475.1 Pseudoalteromonas shioyasakiensis
GATATATTAAGTCCAATACTAGACAGTATCGGACTTTATGGTAACCTTATAACTAGTTATTTTACAAGATATTACATCATTATGCTCGTTGCTCTCGTTGATACACTTAAACAACTGCGTTACCAAATTGCCCATCTTGAAGATGATACTCTTGCAACAGAATATCCAGAACTTGATAACTTTATACATCATGTTGGATTGACTGTTGCTGAATCAAAAAATGACTTAGGTTTTCTTTATCAGTTTTTATATGTGTATGGCCGAAAATCAGAAGCTACCTTTAATCGATTTCGAAATGAGCTTGAGCGGTTCTGTTTATGGTCATGGTTAGTTGCTGAGAAATCAGTTTTTTATCTAAAACGTGAAGATATTGAAGCCTATGTTGATTTTATGGTTGAACCAGATTCGGCCTGGTTATCAAGTTCAGTGCAATGGCGTTACAAAGATGAACAAGGCATAAGACGGCTCAATACAAATTGGCGCCCTTTCATCAATAAAGAAAATATAGCTAGCCAACAAACACTCGCCGCTATGTTTACAGCGCTCAATGTTTTTTATAAGTTTGCAATTTTAGAAGAAAAAACCTTTGCTAACTTTGTACCGGTTGTTAAAAAGAATAGCCCTTACTTAGTTGTGCAATCGCAAATTAAAATCCCCGATACACTCAGTGATATTCAATGGGAGTATGTATTTGGCGTTACTCGAGATTTATGTGAGCAACAACCTGATTTAGAAAGAAATTTATTCACTCTCGCTTGCTTAAAAGGATTGTATCTACGAATTTCTGAGTTATCCGAGCGCCCTCAGTGGTCGCCGGTTATGTCACATTTTTGGCAAGATAATGATGGTTTTTGGTTTTTAAGAATTATGGGTAAAGGTAACAAATTACGTGATGTTACCTTAAGTGAAGATTTTATATCTTATCTAAAACGTTATAGGCTTTACCGAGGTTTACCTGCCCTGCCCCGTGTTGATGAAGCTGAGCCGCTAGTTCATAAAATTCGTGGCAAAGGGGGAATGACTGTTCGTCAAATTCGTCGTTTGGTACAACAAAGTTTTGACTTAGCAAAACAATCTCTTTTACAAGACGGCTTTAAAGATGATGCAGAACAACTTGAAGCAGCTACTGCTCACTGGTTAAGGCATACTGGTGCAACACACGATGCTCAAACAAGACCGCTAAAACATTTATCTGAAGATTTAGGTCATGCAAAAATTGCTACGACAGATCAAATTTATATTCAAACAAATATAAAAGAACGTGCAAAGTCTGGAATAAAAAGGAAAGTTTAATGGAATATACAATACTGGCGTTAGTCGGTTTAGCTTTATTATTTTACTCACTGACGATTCGGCAATTAGAGCGAACAGAAATTACCGGGCCAATGTTTTTTGTGTTGGTCGGAATTGCAATGTCTTACTTTTTGCCGAGTGAGTTTAAGTTAGGCGAAGCCGGACTCAGTGACATTTTACCTTTGGTTGAATTAACCTTAAGTATTTTTTTATTTACCGATGCCGCCAAATCAAAACTTCCCGTATTAAAACATAGTTATCAGTACCCTAGCCTGTTACTTTTTGTGGCTTTGCCGATGACATTAGTGTTAGGTGTAGCTGGTGGGTTGTTTTTCTTTTCGGAGTTATCACTTTTTCAATCTGCCTTGATCGCGATTATTTTAACACCAACGGATGCTGCGCTTAGCAAAGGAATTTTAGAATGTACATCGGTTCCAGAGAAAGTTCGCGAAGGAATAAATACGGAAAGCGGGTTGAACGATGGCCTTTGCGTACCCATCTTTTTAATTTTACTTTTATTAGCTCAAAATCCAGAAAGTGCTGTAACGACAATTGATACTTTACTTGTTTTTGCAAGAGAGTTAGGTGTTGCACTTGTTATTGCAGGCGTGTCGATGGCCGTGTTTATTCCACTTTTAAAAATAGCATTAGCACGTCATTACTTTGCAAATAATAGCAGTCCATTTTTATTGATTGGATTAGTCATGGCTATTTTCTCTTTAACACAAAATTTTCATGGCAGTGGTTTTATTGCTGTTTTTGTTGCGGGACTTTTATTTGATTATTTAGCACCTAAAAAAATACGTTCAACATTAGTTAAAGACTCTGAGCATATCGCTGAATTTGTTGCGCTACTAATTTGGTGTTTATTTGGTTTTGTATGTGGTCACTTGATTGTGAATGATATCACTTGGCCAATTGTTTTTTATGCGTTATTAAGTGTGACGATTTTTAGAATTGTGCCGGTACTACTTTCACTTATGTTTACTAATCTAAATTTCAAAGACAAGTTTACTTTTGCCTGGTTTGGCCCAAGAGGTTTGGCGTCTATCGTTTTCACTTTAATGGTGATGGATACAGCAATTGCAAACAAAGAACAAATTGCTACGGTAACATTAACAACCATTTTATTTAGTGTTTTCATTCATGGCATGAGTACCAAACCCATCGCAAAAAGTTACCAAAAATAAAGGCGCGTTAAGCGCCTTTACTATTTTCAAAAATTTAAAGTAGCTCTGCAATTAATTGCAGTGGATGCTTTGGTTTAAATTTTTCATAGCGTTTCACTTGGCTTCGACAAGAAAAGCCAGTTGCTAAAATAGTTTCAGGCTCATTATTAGAAATAATTGGTTGCCAACTCATTTCATAAAGAGCGCGTGAATTTACTTGGTTTTGCTTTTCGTGGCCATAAGTTCCTGCCATACCGCAACAACCCGTACTGGTAGTTTCAAGCTGTAAATTTAGATCAGCAAAAATGGTTTGCCAAACTTTAGAAGCATTCGGCATGGCTGTTGTTTCAGTACAATGACTTAACAATTTAAATGGCGAACTCGTTTTAGTGGTAAGAGTAACTTGTCTAAAGTTTTGCGTTTGAAGCCATTCATGAGCTAATTCAACTTTAAAGTCACCACGCTCATCTTTTAATATTGATACATACTCATCTCTGTAACACATAACCAAAGATGCATCGATCCCAACTAAAGGAGCGTTAATTTCACTCAGTGAATTTAAAAACTCAGCTGCATTTTTTGCTGTTGTTTTAAATTCATTTAAAAAACCTTTTACATGCTGAGCTTTACCATTTGGTTTGAACGGTAATAGCATTGGTTTTTTGCCTAGCGCTTTAATCACTTTAATAAAGCTTTCTACTAATTCAGCTTCGTAAAAACTAGTGAATGGATCTTGTACTATTAGTACATACTCGGCTTGTTGTTCTTTTGAAAGCGAATTAAGTAATTCAAAATTAAATTGCTGATCTTTAGAAATACGTTTAGAAAGTTGGGGTACGCTTAACCTTGGCGTATCCACATAACCAATGGTATTTTTAATTAAACCTGAAACAAGCTTTGTATTTACAATTGGATTTACCACTTTAGCAAACTTTGCCATCACCGGCGCAGTTTGTTCGATGCCTGCAACTAAGTAATCTTTAGCGGGACGAGCATAATAACTGTGGTAGAAATTTAAAAAGCGTGAACGGAATGTTGGTACATCAACTTTAATTGGACATGCAGTAGTACATGCTTTACAAGCTAAACATTCATCCATTGATTCTTTCACTTCGTGAGAGAAATCATAAACACCTTTTTTCTTATCGCGACTATGTTGATAGCGCTCCCACCAAGTGATTACTTCACCATTAACTAATTCTTTTTCGACATTAAGTAAATCAATATTTTCAGACTCTTGAAGTCGCAACCATTCGCGCATTAAACTTGCGCGACCTTTTGGTGAATATCGGCGGTCACCTGTTACTTTATAAGATGGGCACATTGGTGATTTTTCATCGTAGTTAAAACACAGACCATTACCATTACAGGTCATCGCGTTATTAAATTCTGTTTTAACATCGATAGAAATTTGTTTGTCGAACCAGGCACGCTTTTGATCGTCAACAGAAACGAGAGAGTCTTTACTTTCAATTGGCGTACAGATTTTACCTGGGTTTACTCTGTTATTTGGATCAAATGCTGCTTTGATTTTTCGAAGTTGTGTAAATAAATGCTCGCCGAAAAACTCAGGGCCATATTCACTTCGATAACCTTTGCCATGCTCTCCCCACATCAATCCGCCATATTTTGCAGTCAGTTTAACGACTTCATCTGAAATATGGCGAAGCAATTTTTCTTGTTCAGGGTCACACATATCTAGTGCAGGTCGTACGTGTAAAACACCAGCATCAACATGGCCAAACATACCATATTGAAGGTTGTGGTTATCGAGAAGTTCACGAAACTCGACTATAAAATCTGCTAAGTTTTCTGGTGGTACTGCAGTATCTTCAGCAAAAGCTAAGGGCTTTTGACTGCCTTTTACATTACCTAAAAGGCCTACTGACTTTTTTCGCATTGCATAAATTTTTAAAATATCAGCTTTGTCATTTGTTAACTGATAACCGATCACCCCATTAGTTTGTTTTTCAACACATTCATCGAGTAGCTTACAAAGAGTGTCTACTTTATCTTTAATGTCTTCAGGTGAAACCGCATTAAACTCAACCATGTTGAGCCCTTGCATATCTTTATTCTCAACATCGGTTATTAAGTCCGATACTGAATGCCAAATGATATCTTCTCGAGCAAGGTTAAGTACTTTGCTATCGACTGTTTCTACAGAAGTTGCATTTGCTGCAACTAGAAATGGTGAATGACGAAGTGCAGAATCAAAGCTATCGTATTTAATATTTATTAATGTTTTAAATTCAGCAATGGGCGTAATATTTAGTTTTGCTTCAGTTACAATACCTAATGAACCTTCAGAACCAGTAATTAATCGGCTCATATCAAAGGTTTGTAAATCATCAGAAAGAATATGTTCTAGATCGTAGCCGGTCAGAAAACGGTTTAAACGTGGGAATTTTTCTAAAATAGCGTCTCGATTCTCAAGGCCAATATCAAGAACTGTTTTATATAACTTACCTACAGTCGTGTTTTGTTCAGCAATTACTTTTGCTTTTTCAACAGGCATAGGGGTTGTTGACATTTCAGTGCCATCAACAAGATAAGTTGTTAGGCCTAAAACGTGATCACTTGTTTTGCCATAAACCAAAGAGCCTTGACCTGATGCATCTGTATTTATCATTCCACCGATTGTTGCACGGTTACTTGTTGATAAATCGGGCGCAAAGAAAAAACCGTAAGGACGCAAAAAGTCGTTTAATTGGTCTTTTATTACACCCGTTTGCACGCGCACCCAGTTTTCTTCGACATTGATTTCTAAGATTTCACGCATGTAGCGAGATAAATCAACAACTATACCCGGGGTTAGCGATTGTCCATTAGTACCTGTACCGCCTCCGCGTGGACCAAAAGTCAGTGATAAAAACGGATCACGAGAAGCAATTTGCATAGCAAGTTGTATGTCTTTTGCTGACTTTGGAAAGATGACACCTTGAGGTACCTGTTGGTAAACGCTGTTATCGGTCGATAAACTTAAACGTGTAGAAAAGCTTGCATCGGTATCACCACTAAAACCTTGTTTTTGTATTGTATCTAAGTAATTAGAAACGAGTTCTGTGGTGGCTTGTTGTTGGCTTATTGTTGCTATCATGACGGTGATAAATTAAGGCATTTTGCAAATTATATCATGCTAATAGCTAAGATAAATTGAAGATTTTACAGTTTGTAACACTCTTTTTATCGATTTCGGGGGCAATACTTTTATACTGTGTATTAAAGCAGCAAATGAGATAGTCAGATGAAAAAAATTGCATTAATCAGTTTAGGTGCCTTGTGCATGTTATTGGGTTTAGTTTTTGTCATTATTCCCGGACCGTCGCTGATCTTCTTTATTGCAGGACTTTTCTGTTTATCTTTTTACTATCCTAAAGCGCGTGATTATTTAAGCTTGTGCCAAAAGGCTCTGACTAAGTCATGTGCTTATATAGATAAAAAACTTGCTCGCTGATTTCTAA
>NZ_JAKEVM010000193.1 GCF_022398475.1 Pseudoalteromonas shioyasakiensis
GCTTTGAATAAAGCGCTTCTTTCTTTACTCCAGTCCCCAGTCACATGGCTTATCATAACTTTCAGGAAAATCAGCTTCAATCTCGTCTAAATACTCATTCCACATATCTAGACCCTCTTTAAACCAATTAAGTGTTAAATTATCATCCTCATAGCTATATAAAAGAGTTATCAATGGGCAATGATAATATAACAAAGAGCCTTTGAATAATTGAAAGTAGTAACTATAACGCCCCCCTCTCAAAGAATATACATACCTCGATTGACGCCGAAGAATATCTAAACAATCTTGGCGACTCGAAAAGCTAGATAGAGATATATCTTTTATGTTTTTTGCTATAGTAGAGAAAGCTTTTAAGTCAAGCATTTGATAATCATCATCCTTTACTGACTCACTGATAAACTGAGTATTTTTTATATATTCAACAACCTCGTTTTTATCTGTAGAAAGGCTAGGGATTAAGACTTCTTCTTCAGTTAATGGATAAGCTCCTTTTAGTTTTGCACCATGGCCAACATTGAAGTAATTAGAGTTTGGTTTATGTTTAATTAATAATTCCATTTGATTTTTAGAAACCATATAGAAATTATTTGCATAAACTATGTTCCCAAGATTCCCTTCGACTTCATGATCGTAACCGCTGTGAGGCTTAAACTGACGTTTTAAAGAAGAATCATTGTAAATAGAGTACTTAGAATGATGCTCCCCAGAACCTGTTATCGCATTATCCACACCAATTAAATAGATATTTTTGAACCCAAACGAACTAGCATAAGACAATGCTGTATTTGCAACTAAAGGGTTTGAATAGGGAATTATTTCTCTACGCAACAATCCATTCCCTATTCTAGCCAGAGCATAATAATCTGAACCTGCTTCGTTCCCCTTTATTGCAAGGCCTGTCCATTTATAAAGCTCAGGAGTATGTGAGTAGATAACATTAGTTGTTAATAAATTTAAATCGGAATAATCTTCTTTCTTTTGAGTCTCAAGCAAAATTTCATAATTACGTTTAGGACGCTCGATTAAAACATGAAAGTCTGGCTTTATACCCATTTTAAGCAGTGAACCTAAGGCGGTTCCTGCAGCCAAAATAATTGCATTATCTTTATTTTGTCTTAGTAATTCTTCCGCACTATCTAATGATGGTCCATTACCCACGACAAAAACAGGTATTTCAGCTACATCATCAGCTACAACATTATCACTTATCCAAAATGGCAAGTTACTATTCATATGTTTAATTGTATGAGCTATGCTAGTAACAGCATCATTGTAAAAACCAAAGCCGTTCTGAAATTGATAAAACTGCTTAAAGAAATTTGAAATTAATGAGTTTAATTCATTATTTGGGTAGTGTTGGTAGCAAAAGGTTTTAGATATTGAGAAAGCCCCAATATCTTGTACAACTTTGTAAAGTGAATCAAAGAAGTTTTCATAGCTAATTCCTAGATGTATAAATAAACATCCTAATGAATCATCTACTCTTTGAATAATTACATCCCACTCTATACAAAACAGGCTCGCAAAAAAAAGCTCAAAGTCAGGTTCCACGATGTGGATATAATCAAACTCAACCTTATTAAGCAAATACTCAAGGTGATATCCTAAACCAATGCCAAAAATCATTGCGCTAGGGAAGCGATCTGGCAGTCGTTTCAATGTATCAGGTTTTTGTTCTCTTATATTAGCTAGTAATTCACTAATTTTATTCATGTATTTAACATGAATGCGATTGTCTTTCTTCTTTTTTCTGAAGTCATATTTAACCGCACTAATAGCAGGTTTATTTAGGTTTCTTTCAACTTGTTCAACGCATTGGGTGTAAGGATTATCATTATATAAAGGTACTTTTTCGCCTTTTTTAACAAAATTTGCTTTAAGCTCTCGAGTTACATGTAAACAAAAGTCATCCCGAGTTTTATAGTTTTTAATCGCTTGCGCAATTTCAGGGTAGTATTTTTCAAAAGCAGTTACATTATTAGCAAACCGAATATTAGCTTGCTCTGCAAACTTCTCTTCATTTATCTGTTGCTGCAAAGAACTATCAAGTTTTTCTGCTAGCGATTCTATTTGCTGCTCTAAGCTCGATTCTTTAGTCATAAGGCTCTTATTTTATACTTTTATAAATGTCTAATTTTTTTTGAGTTTTGAGATGTGTGCCCAATGATTTTGCAGTATCTGCCTTCAAAGAAGCTACTTTCGTTATCAAGTTATTAAAATCATTTAAAATTGATTCAAGACGACTAACATCTGTATTTGACATATCAGATGATGCAAAGCATTGTTCCAGTAATTTTTCAATCTGTTTAGTATTTGCTACAGCCTCGTCAAAATGCATATTTTCAATATTTTTTAACAAAGAACAGAGGCAAATATCTAGTTTATCTAAGCGTTCAGCCAACATTAGCATCAACACCGTTTTCACTCAGTGTCTGCTGACGAATATCATTAGGAATTGAATCCCATGCTGATTTGATTTCTTTTAATAAGCTCGAAACTTCATCTATGATGGTAGGATCATTCTTAATGCTCGCATCAAGAAGGCGGTCTAGCATATATGAGTATAATGCATAGAGGTTTTCTGTAACCTCACCACCCACTTCAAAATCTAAGCATCCTCTTAATGCTTCAATAATTGCAGATGCCTTAGATAAATGCTCACTTTTAGCTTCAAGATGCTTTTTCTCAATTGCAACTTTTGCTAATACCATTTTTTCTAAAGCACCAGCCATTAACATTTGGATTATTTCATAACGATCAGCACCTGCAACTCGAGTTTTAAGTGCTTCTTTCTGATAATTTCTTACTTTTGCATTATACATAATTTACCTACAAATAATTGCTGAAGACATTAGCTACTACTAAGATTTTGATTTAGTAAACCCTGGTAAACTAGATAATTGAGCACTCAAGTAAGTTTGAGTCGATTGCATCTGAGCCAATAACACATCAAGACCTGAGTACTGTTTACGAAGCCTAGCTTCTAGCTCAGTCATACGGTATTCATGATTAGCGACATCATCTTCGAGATCATCTAACTGAGCGTTTAAGTTTGTTTCTCTTTGTTTAATTATACCGTTAGAGTCAACATAGTTTTCTAATAAAGTTTCAAATTGTGTAGCTAGTCCATTTTCACCTGCAAAAGCCTTGCCAATATCATCGTAGTTTTCGTCCATTGCTTCATTTAAACTACGAACTAGAGATGACTTTTCTAAATAACCATCCTTATCAACGCCTAAGCCAATATCAAATATACTTTCAAATGGACCTGCATCTGTTAAGTTAACAGATAAATTATTGACAAGCTGTGATTGTAAAGAGCGAATCGTTGCATCACCATTGAGTGGCTTACCCACTCTTGATTGAAAACCTAACTGCCCGATTACATTGTTATAATTCGCTATGAATTCATCTACGAGCTTAGTGACACTTTCACGATCAACTTGAACTGATAACTTTGCAGTTTCACCATCGACGCTTTCTCTTTTAGCTGTAATAGTCATGTCTTGAACAGCATCTTTAAACGTGTTGGTATCATTAGTAATAGTAATACCATCAACTTTTATCGAAGCGTCTTGAGCTTCATCACCAGATGCAATTGCAATACCACCAGCAGTAACACCATCGTTAGCAAGTGTCGAAACATTATCAAGTTCAGCAGTATCATTCGTAATTACTAAATCATTGCCAGTACCTGTAACAGATGAGGTTAGGACAAGCTTAGACTCTGTACCTGTATTTATAATATTGGCAGTTACGCCAAAGTTGTCATCTGAATCATTTATGGCATCGCGCAACTCAGCAAGAGTTGCACCTGCATCTAAGGTAATATCAAAATTTTTATCGCCTGCTGCAAACGATAAAGTACCACCTGATGCCGTAACCACATCATCAGTGGATGCAAAGAGGCCATCATTAGATGTTGCTCTACTACCTTGAGCAAGTTCTAATACTTCAATGTTGAAATCCCCAGGAGAAATATCTGAAGTTGGTGTTACTGATATCAGATCACCATCATCACTGGTAGGCTGTTTGATAGTTGCAGTTCTTTTGTTAAAGTTATCTGGATCAGCTAACTTCTCGATAGTGTCTTGCAACTTAGAAAGAGCAGATTTAATTTCACCTATCGCTGAAAGCTCTACCTGTAAAGACTCTTCTTTTGCAACAAATGCGTTCATTTTAGGAGTGTTTTCAGCACTTACGGTTGCTGAGATAATGCTCTCAAGATCTAAGCCAGAGCCAATTCCAGCTGAAGTAATTAACGGCATTTTAACCTCCTGAAAAATATTACACTTTTATGCTGAATGATTAAATAGCATACCTTTACTAGTTAATTTATCGGCAAATTCATCCAAAGCTTTAGCCACTTCTCGAAACTCTTCTGTGGGTATCTCACGGATCACCTCTTCACTTTCTTTATCGAGCACTTTAATGATCGGTGGTTCACCTAGCTCATCAAACTCAAAAATTAAGTTTGTCGAAGTTACCGGTATATATTTATTAAGCTTCTCGAGGTTTTCTTTTACCTCAGCAATCATATCTTGCTTTTCTTGACGCTTCTTGCTTGAAACTTCATCAATATTAACAGGTTCCCTACTAGCAATTTCTGTGCCTTTATTAAGCTTATCTTCATCTAACACTGATTTTACAGAAACACTGTTTGAAGTATTAACATTATCTGAAGCCCTAGCTGCGGAATTAATATCTATCATTTCTCTCTCCAGCTGTTATCTGTTAAATTATAAGCCACTGTACTGAAAATTTCCTCTGTACAGTGACTTAAAACTTAGACTACCCTAGTAACGAAAGAGCTACTTGTGGGCGCTGATTTGCTTGACTTAAGATAGAGCTACTTGCTTGTTGTAAGATTTGCATCTTAGTCAAGTTAGCAGTTTCTGTTGCAAAGTCAGTATCTTGAATACGCGAACGTGCAGCTGTTAGGTTTTCAGCTATATTTGATTGATTTCGGATTGTTGATTGGAAACGATTTTGAACCGCACCTAATTCAGCGCGTTTTTTATCAACAACAGCGATCATTGCATCCATACCAGCTAATACTTGCTGCGCATTAACTTGTGAAGATACGCTAATAGTTGTTGCACCGAATGCAGAAAAGCCAACTGTTGCTGCGGTTAAACCTGTACCAACATCACTAATACCAGCAGCTAATGTTGACATGCCTTTTCCTGTCACACCTGAAGCAACTTGAGCGATGCCTGACATAGTAAAACCACCATTAGCAGTTAGTGAATTTGCTGTACCACCAACATTTTTCATGCTAAAGCTAATTGTTTGAACTGCATCAGCACCAACTTGGAAACTGGCATTATAAGTTCCATCAAGAAGGTTTTGACCACCGAACGTTGTATCTTCAGCCACTCGATTAACTTCTGAAGCTAATGATCGAATTTCTTCTTGAAGTGCTAAACGGTCTTCATCAGTATTCGAACCATTCGACGCTTGTTGTGCAAGCGTACGAATACGTTGGAACATTGATGTTACTTCGTCTAGTGCACCCTCAGCTGTTTGCGCAAGTGAAATACCATCATTCGCATTTCGGTTACCTTGATTAAGGCCGTTAACTTGTCCTGTTAAACGGTTAGCGATTTGCATACCCGCAGCATCGTCTTTCGCACTATTAATGCGTAAGCCAGATGATAATCGCTGGAATGAAGTGTCTAAGGAGTTGCCAGATTTCATCAACTGACGCTGTGCGTTCAAAGAACTCACATTAGTATTTACATAGATAGCCATGTTAGCCTCCGCTTTATCATTTAATAGCTAAACAGCGGGATACCCCTACCCTGCTATTTAACCGACATAGAGTCCTAGATTGATAGTTCTCTAAATCAGTTATCGTCTGATAAAGCGAAAGCTTTAGCT
>NZ_JAKEVM010000194.1 GCF_022398475.1 Pseudoalteromonas shioyasakiensis
TTTCAGTTCACCATGATTTATTTTAGAAAAGTCGAGCACTTCGTTAATTATATTTAACAAAATATCTGCACTTCGTAATGCAACTTTGAGTTTTTCTTCTCGTTTTTGCTCTGACTTTTCATAGAGTAAAGTCGTTAGCATGCCTGTAATGCCATTTAACGGCGTGCGCAGTTCATGGCTAATCTTAGCCAGCAAGATACTTCGGTCTTCAAGAGTTCGCACAGCATCCGCTTTTTGCTTTTTAAGCTCCTCACGAAGTAGCACCTCTTTCGTTACATCTTGAAAAGTACCTATTAAACGAACACATTGCCCGTTTTCAAATTCCGCTTCGCCATAGGTTGAAACCCATACAGGATTCCCTTTCGCTGTAATAAGCTGAATTTCAATATTCCAATCTTTACCATGCTCAATTGCTTCTTGGACTACTTGTTGTATTGCATCACGACTTTCACCTTCTTTATAAAATTCAATAGCCGTTTCAAGGTTTGGAGAATAATCTGCAGGGACTTCATGGATTGCTTTAGTTTGTTTACTCCAGTAGAGCTTATTTTCTAGCAAGTCGAGTTCCCAAGACCCTATACGAGCAACTTCTTCGACTTGCGCGAGCATATAGTTCTTTTTAACTAATCTCTCAGATGAGGCATTACGTGCTAATTCGTTACCTAACCATTGAGCAAATAACTCTACATAATCGTGAGACTCTTCACTAAAAGGTTTTGATACTTTAGGCGCTGAGAAGTTAACTGTGCCGAAAACACTTTTGCCAACAAAAATAGGTGCGCCAATGTAAGATTCTAGTTGAAAGTTTACATAACAAGGGTGCTGTGCAATCCGACTATTTGAGGCATGATGAAATGAAAGCGCTTTATTAGCTTCTAAAGTGTGAGCACAATAGGTACCTTCCAGATCGAATTGCGTACCAACCGGGATTGCATTATCAGGCGCCACCACATGAATGACCGTATAGAGCTTGTCATCAACTTGACTCACAATCGCAAATTCGAGATCAAATACCTCTAAACCAAATTCTAGTAACTTGATTACTTTGTCGGAAAAATCAATTTCTTGATTAGATACTATATCGTGGAATTGGCGCAGAAAGTTCACAGTCACTCCTTGTCACTTAAAACTGCATCTAGTTCAAGTTAGCATATCAATAAATTACTGAGCGTACACTTAAAACAGGCTAAAGAACCAAATTTCATTAAAAACATCATGAGATAGCATTAAAACAGACGTTTCTTGTTGATATATTGGCAAAGTTCGATGATTGGTCAATACTTTTCAACTAAGAGCTAATAATTTTAGGTTACTACTATTTTAATGTCGCTGAGAGCTAAATTTATCCTTCTACTTTCCTCTATTTTTTTAGTGGTGGTAGCCAATACCTTCATTATCTATGTATTAGATAAGCAAGGTCAGGCTAAGCTTGAGGCGGTGATCCATACTCATGATGCTCTCGATGAATCTGAAAAGCTCTACAATCAAATAACGAACGCAGAAACTGGGCAACGTGGTTATTTATTAACTCAAGACCTCAACTATTTAGAACCCTACTACACAGCACTTGAACAAGTTAAACAACATTTTTTGACTATCAATAAGCTAACGCTAAATAACCCCGAACAACAAGACACTCTTACTGAAATTGATGAGCTGGTCGACAAAAAATTAGCAGAGTTAGCATTAACTGTCACACTTGTAATGCAGGGCACGCCATATGCCCTCGAAGAAGCTAAAGCGGTTGTGTTAACGAATGAGGGTAAAAAGTATATGGACCAGATCCGCGAGCATATTTTACTGTTTCAAAATACTGAGCTTGCCAAGTTAGAACAGCAAAATGCTGACTACCAAAAAAACAGACTATTTATTACTCGCTTCGTAACTTTGCAAATACCATTAATGCTCATCTTGTTAGTTTTTTGCGCTTTTTATATCAATGCAAAGCTTTTTAAACCTCTAAAGTTATTAATTCAAAACACTGATCAACTAGAAAAAGGCGAAAAACCAAAAACGTTGACGATTAGTAGCCATGATGAAATTGGCTATGTGTTAAAACGCTTTGCACGCATGAGTGACATCGTTTATGAGCGAACGAGTAAGTTAAATTTTCAAGCTAGTCATGATCATCTAACAGGCGTTTTAAATCGCACAGAGTTAAAGCCAGCATTGAAGCAAGCCATTACTACTTGCTCTGAAGACAATAAACTGGCTGTTATATTTATAGATATAAATAAATTTAAACAACTCAATGATGAATACGGCCATTTAATTGGTGACCAAGTTCTTATTGAAACCGCAAAACGGATTACGTCATCAGTTAGAGCCGATGATGATGTGTATCGTTATGGGGGAGATGAATTCGTCATAATTACACATAATATCGTTAAATACAGACACATTAATGCCATGAGCACGCATCTATTGGCACGTTTTGATAACCCATTTGTATTTGAACAGCTCACATTAAATATTTCATTAAGTATTGGGGTAGCCCTTGCTCCAGATCACAGCCTAGATCACCAAGAATTGCTGAGATTAGCTGACCAAGCAATGTATCACGCTAAACATGAGTTAAAAAATAGCTATCATATTTACAACAACCACAATCAAGAAGACTAATCTAAATTACTGCTTTATACGTATATATTTGCAAAAATCACCATCACTATGTATAAAAAATACACACAGATATTAATTAAGGCAGCACTATGCATATTTTATTAACAGGTGGAACGGGCCTTATTGGTAGACATTTGTGCCCTTTTTTATTGAATCACCACAAGGTTACTGTGCTAACACGCAACCCTATTCAAGCCGCGGTCATACTGACTCATCAAGTACATACTGTTAAGTCACTCGATGAAGTTAACTTTGAAGAGATTGACGCTGTCATTAACCTAGCAGGTGAACCAATAGTCAACAAACGTTGGAGCGAGTCGCAAAAACGAACTTTACTGAATAGCCGAATTAATCTTACTTTACAGATATCTAAAGCAATTAGCCGTTGTGAGTCGCCGCCTCATACCTTTATTTCTGGCAGTGCGATTGGCTTTTATGGTCGCCAAGAAAACCAGCCAATTGATGAAAGCTTTAATGATATTTATCCTGAATTTAGCCATGTTCTTTGCCGTGATTGGGAGCATGCAGCGACGAAAGCACAATCTGACCAAACTCGAGTATGCCTACTTCGTACAGGTATCGTATTAGCTAAGCAAGGTGGTGCTTTGGGTAAAATGCTGCCTGCTTTTAAATTTGGCTTGGGTGGACCAGTAGGTCATGGTCAACAAGGAATGTCGTGGATCCACATTGACGACATGATCCAACTCATCCTTTTTGTGCTTTCACATCAAGAGATACACGGGCCTGTCAATGCCACTGCGCCAAACCCTGTTGATAATAATGAATTTAGTCAAACACTCGCGAGTGTGATTTCGCGACCTGCCATGCTACGTATGCCTAGCTGGGTTTTAAAATTGATGATGGGAGAAATGTCTGATCTTCTGCTTCATGGTCAATTTGTGCTTCCGAATAAACTACTTAGTCACAATTACCGCTTCCACTATCCAACATTGCAGCCGGCATTAGAAAGCCTGAAATTATAGTTACAATGTACGGGTTGCTAATACTCAACTAATACATAATAATTAAATAGATTTTAGTCGAGTGATTCTTCAGGGAAAGTCATGATGCATTTACCCACCATAATCAGCATATCAATTTTATTGAATGTGATTATTGGGTCGTTCTTATTGTCTTTGTATTTTTTAAGACAACAATCAAGTTATTTATATTGGGGTAGCTCGTGTCTCATATTTGTAGGCGCACAAATAGCAGCTTCTCTGCGTATTTTTATCGACCTTACTCTAATTACACATTATCTAGCTGATTTACTGATAATTTCAGCTCCCTTAGCAGCCATACTAGGTATTCATGCTTACAGTCAATCAGACAAAAAATGTCAAAATAAATGTGCATATGTGTTAGTTGCAGCTGCAGTAATATTACTCCTTGTTTATGATTCACCATTTAGCCAGTTATTCACAACAGCCATAATTGCAGCATGTTTTAGCTATGCAGCTTTCGCGCTAAGGAAGTTGCATGTTAAACGCATCATGCATTTAGTATTACTCAAGTTGTGTTTCGTCATTCACGCTTTGATTATGGTAACCCAGTTTTCACTACTACTTAGTGATTACCTAGGTTTGTTGCAAACAGACTTGAAACAAATATTAGCTGTTATTCTCATAAGCCATATTGTTATTACCACACTAACCGCCATGATCTGGCCATTAATGATGTTCTTAGAGCATGAGCAGGCACTGAGTGACCTTGCTAATCGTGATTCGCTAACAGGTCTATTGAATCGTCGAGCGTTTATTAGCGTTAGTAACAATTATTTAGAACAAGCAAACAACAACCTAACAAAACTTTGCGCTTTGATGATAGATATCGATTTCTTCAAGAGAGTTAATGATCAGCATGGCCACGAAACGGGTGATGAAGCACTTAAGTGGGTTGCTAAAAAGATTAAAAGCCAGCTACGTGAGCACGATTTAGTGGCTAGGATTGGCGGTGAAGAGTTTGCAGTGATACTACCCAATACTAGCCAAGCTCAAGGAGAAATCTTATCAGAGCGAATTCGTTTAGCCATTCATAATGATAGCTTTGTGCACAATGACCATGAAATAAACCTGTCTATCAGTATCGGCATCATCACCCATAAATCGGGCACAAATAATGTTAACGAGTTACTGGCAGAAGCCGACAAAGGCTTATACAAAGCAAAATTAAATGGCCGTAATCAGGTTGTGACCATGGCATTTTAACGCAACAACTTGTTAGTTTAATTTAAACTCTCATTTAACTGACTTAGCTCATTGGTCACCCACTGTTTATCTAAGCATTGCTCTAAGTTCAGTTGGGCAAATTTTAAAAAGTTGCGCGCCGCATGTGATAAATGGCGATCGGTGCGCACCACAAAATACCAATGGCTGGCCAAATTCACATCTTCAACATTTAGCATGCAAAAACTCGTATCGTGAGGTGGCAGTACATGGCGCGAAACCACCCCCAGCCCCATTCCTGAGCCAACAGCAACACGAATAGCCTCGTTACTCGCCATTTGCACTGTGTTGCTAAGGACAAAACCTCTGCTTTGCAGTTCACTCTCAAACAGCATTCGCGTAGCTGAACCTGGCTCGCGAAGTAAAAAACGTTCACTCACTAAGTCATGTAAAGTTACATGACTTTTACTCGCAAGCTTATGGTTATTTGCCGCAATAAATACAAGAGGATTTTGTAAAAACCGCCCCGCTTTTGCGTGTTCTAACGAAGGGGGATGACTAAATACATAAATATCGTCTTCGCCTCTTTCAAACCGGGCAAGCACCTCAGCACGATTACCAATTTCTAGTGGCAATTCAACATGCGGATGTAAATTACTATACGGACCAAGTAACTTAGGCAAAATATATTGTGCAGTGTTAACCATGGCTATTTTACAGCGCCCGCGCTCTCCACCTCTAAGCTCAGCTAAGTAATCTTGATAATCATCAAAATGACCAAACACCTGCTGACATGTTTGAAACAACGCAAAACCTGCTTCTGTAACATGTATACGCTGCTGGTTAACCATCACTAATGGCTCATTAACTGTTTCTTGTAAGCGTTTAATTTGTTGCGAAACCGTTGGTTGCGTTAAGTGTAACTGCCTTGCTGTTTCACTGATAGAGCGCGTTTTTACCACACACATAAACACTTCTAGTAAGCGAAAAGAAATATGTCTTAAGTCCATAAAACCCAACCCATAGATTATTATCTATAAGATACTATCAC
>NZ_JAKEVM010000195.1 GCF_022398475.1 Pseudoalteromonas shioyasakiensis
ATATTTGAGAAGAGTTGTTTTTTCTGATTTTATATTGTTGAATGTTACAGCTTCAATTTTTTAGCTATTAATAGGCTTCTGTGTGCTCTTTGTGAATATAGAAGGGATTTTTATTAAGTTAGGTTTTAGGGTTGTAATGATATTTTATCTAACTTAGATTCAGTTGGTTTCTGGTTTTTTATATGTTGAATAGCCAATGTTAAGTTCTTTAGGACTGATAGTGGTTCCTTGGAATCAGATTTTAATTATCGTTATGGGTTTGACTTTCTTAAAATTAAAAAGTGTTTATTTAAATGGTTAATTGCGTATAAAAAATGAACGTAGTAAAAGTTAAAACGGCGCTCGCGTTGGGTTTGTCAAACCTAGCGCGAGTTTTCATGTACCAGCTAGGTGTTAGAACAGGTTTCAATCCTGTAAAAAAAATTACATCGCAGCTAGTTTGCGGTGATTTTTTTTCTGATGAGTTTGAGATAAATAGTAGTCTAATAGCTAATAAACAGTGGATAGGGCAGCATTTTTATTTTGGAAAACCTTTAAACGTTGTTGGTATTCCAAGTTGGCATCAAAGCTGTTTAACACAACGGTTTGCTCCGAGTGATAAACCTTGGTTTACGATCGAAGACTTTAATAATGATTTAGGTGATATAAAAGGTGTTTGGGAAGCCTCTCGTTTTGACTGGGTAATTGGTTTTGCTCAATTAGCTAAAACAGGTGATGTTCTTGCACTTGAAACTTTAAATACTTGGTTAAATGATTGGATTGAAAAAAACCCTCCTTTTTTAGGTGTTAATTGGAAATGCGGTCAAGAAGCTTCTATTCGGGTGATGCATTTAGCAGCTGCAGCATTAATTTTACAGCAACAAAACAAGAGCTCTCAGGCACTTATAAGTTTATTAAAAGCGCACCTTAAGCGAATATCTCCTACAATTATGTATGCGGTCGCACAAGACAATAACCATGGAACATCTGAAGCTGCGGCCCTCTACATTGGGGGCTCTTGGCTTGTTTTAAATGGTGAGTCTGATGGCCATCAATGGCAGAAGCAAGGACTTAAATGGCTAGAAAATCGTGCTAAACGGCTAGTAGAGGCTGATGGTAGTTTTAGTCAGTATTCAGTTACTTATCACCGTGTAATGTTGGATACTTATAGCTTGGTGGAAGTTTGGAGACGTAAGCTAAAACTGCCAAGCTTTTCTGAGCACCTAACTTCTAAATTAAAAGCTGGGGCCAGTTGGCTTTTCTATTTTACAAATGAAGAGTCAGGTGATGCACCAAATATTGGCGCAAATGATGGAGCAAGGTTGGCTCCTCTATCTGGTACAGATTACCGTGACTTTAAGCCAAGCGTTCAGTTAGCAAATGTGTTGTTTAATAGCCAAGCGGCTTACATTGAAGAAGGTAGCTACGACATTCCACTTCAGTGGTTAGAACTTAAAAAACCCACAGAAACTTTGCCTGAAAAAAAACCATTAGACTTCGCCGATGGGGGTTATTGTTTTTTGACAAATGACAAGGCAGCTGTATATCTACGTTATCCACAATTTAAATTCAGGCCTAGTCAGAGTGATGCATTGCATATAGACCTATGGCTTAAGGGTAATAATATATTTAGAGATGGTGGTACATTTAGCTATAATGCAGGACAAGCTTATATTGATTATTATGGTGGTGTTAAAAGTCATAATACAATAGAGTTTGATGAGCATGATCAAATGCCTAGGTTAAGCCGCTTTTTATTAGGCAATTGGCTTAAATCAAGCAATAAAGAACAGCTCAAGGTTATAGAAAATAGCCAAAAATTTGCTATTTCATATACAGACTACTTAAAGTGTACTCATAAACGTAGCATATCATTATCACCGTCAAAATTGACGATAACAGACATCGCTAGTGGTTTTAAAAACAAAGCTGTACTTAGGTTTAGACTAATTCCTACTCAATGGAAACTAATTGGTAAAACATTAACCAGTGAATATTGCTACATAACTTTTGGTGCAGATGTTGAAATAACACGGCTAGAACTAATAGATGGCAAAGAGTCTCGTTATTATTATCAAGAATCAACCCTACCAGTCATTGAATTAGAAATCCATAAATCAGGCACAATCACCACGGAAGTAAATTTTTAATATGAGAGTTTTGTATTTCCACCAACATTTTTCTACCCCTAAAGGTTCAACAGGTATACGCTCGTTTGAGATGGCTACGCGATTGATCAAGCATGGCCATTCAGTAACTATGGTATGTGGTAGTTACGGTGGTGGTGAAACAGGCCTTACTGGGCAATTTATTAAAGGTCGAAGAGAAGGGAATGTAGATGGTATCGATATCATTGAATTTGACCTTGCTTATTCAAATAAAGATGGCTTTGTTAAAAGAGCTAGTACCTTTTTAAAATTTGCTTTAAAGAGTATTGGTATTGCATTAACTCATAAATATGATGTTGTTTTTGCGACAACTACGCCACTTACTGCAGGAGTTCCTGGTATTTTTGCGCGTTGGCTACGTTTTAAACCGTTTGTTTTTGAAGTTCGCGACTTATGGCCTGAGCTTCCTAAAGAAATGGGGGTAATAAAAAACCCTTTAGTACTGGCTGCAATGTCTATTTTAGAATGGTGCTCTTATCGTTCAGCGCATCGTTGTATTGGTTTATCGCCGGGTATCGTTGAAGGTATAAAAAAACGAGGGGTTAAAGCAAGCAAAATAGAGTTAGTACCAAATGGCTGTGATTTAAATATTTTTGCAAATGAGACTAACGCGTGGAGACCAGAAGGCGTTGCTGAAAATGAGCTAATGGCTATTTTTACGGGCACACATGGTATGGCTAATGGTTTAGATGCTGCACTTGACGCTGCTGCAGAGTTGAAGAAACGCAGTCGCTTTGATATCAAGTTGGTTTTAGTTGGTCAAGGAAAGTTAAAAGAGCAATTACAGCAGCGTGCTAATGAAGAACAATTGGACAATGTAATTTTTCATTCACCAGTTAATAAAGCAAAACTTGCAGAATTAATGAAGGGTGCAGATATTGGCATGCAGCTACTTGCTAACGTGCCTGCTTTTTACTTTGGTACATCACCCAATAAGTTTTTTGATTATATTTCAGCAGGCCTACCCGTTTTAAATAATTACCCAGGTTGGCTTGCTAGCATGATTAAACAACACAACTGTGGGTACTCTGTTGAACCTGAGAACCCACAAGCATTCGCAGATGCACTTGAACATGCTGCAGATAATAAAAACTTTTTACCAGAAATGGGTAATAGAGCGCAAATGCTTGCGAAGCAAGAGTTTAACCGCCATAACCTTGCTGATAAATGGGTAACATGGGTAACTGGAGCCGTAAAATGAAGCGATTTTTTGACTTTATAGTAGCTTTTTGTACTTTGTTAACTTTATTACCAGTTATTGTTATTGTTGCTCTATTGATCCGTTTTAAACTAGGTTCACCTATTTTATTTACCCAAGACCGTCCCGGTTTGAATGGTAAAATTTTTAAAATGATGAAGTTTAGAACTATGCTCGATGGTAAGGACAAGCAAGGTAACTTATTACCAGATCATGAGCGTATGACGAAATTTGGTGCATTTTTGCGCTCAACTAGTTTGGATGAGTTACCAGGCCTTTTGAATGTTCTAAAAGGTGATATGAGCTTAGTTGGCCCTAGGCCTCTTTTGGTACAATACCTGCCGCTTTACAATAGTAACCAAGCTCGCCGTCATGATGTGCGCCCAGGTATAACAGGGTGGGCACAAGTAAATGGCCGAAATGCAATAAGCTGGGAAGATAAATTTAAACTTGATGTTTGGTATGTTGATAATCAAAGTTTTTGGCTCGATATAAAAATACTATTTTTAACGGTTAAAAAAGTATTCGTACGTGAAGGTATTAGTGCTGATGGTCATGTAACAATAGAACCATTTAAAGGCACAAAGAATGAATAACCAAATTAAAAAATTAGCTATTGTAGGTGCCAGCGGGCATGGTAAAGTCGTTGCCGATTTAGCAGAAGTACTTGGTTATAAAGTTTGTTTTTATGATGATGCTTACCCAACAAAAACACAACTAGAGCACTGGGATATAGTCGGTACTTTTAACGACTTATTAGCTTGTAAACTCGAAAATGTTGAGGTGATTGTTGCAATTGGCAACAACGTAGTTCGAAAACAAAAATGCAATGAGCTAAAGCAATTCGGTTTTGATTTAGCTAGGTTAATACATCCCTCCGCAACTGTAAGTCAGTACGCAAAAGTAGCAGAGGGTACTGTTGTACTTGCTGGTGCTGTAATTAATGCGTTTGCTGAAATTAGCTCTGGTTGCATAATTAATACATCATCTATTATTGAGCACGACACTAAAGTTGGTGAGTATTCACATATTTGTCCGAATACGGCTTTGGCAGGTGCTGTTTCTGTTGGTGAATGTTGCTGGATAGGTGTAGGTAGCCAAGTTATCCAATTAATTTCAATTGATGATAACACCTTGGTTGGTGCTGGTAGTGTGGTAGTTAAGAACTTACCTGCTGATGTAACTGCATTTGGGTCTCCTGCAGTTGTGGTTAAATGTTGCAAGTAAAGAAATACTCGCAATTTATAAAAATGATGGATTAATTTACAAATGTTAAACACCCCTTTCTCTCCGTGGCCAAGCTTTACTCAAGAAGAAGCTGATGCTGTTAGCCGCGTTATTTTATCGAATAAAGTTAATTATTGGACCGGTACGGAAGGCCGTGAATTTGAAAGTGAATTTGCAGCTTGGACTGGTACAGAGTACGCTGTAGCCTTAGGTAATGGAACTCTTGCTCTCGACCTTGCTTTAAAGGCATTAGATATAGGTCCAGACGATGAGGTAATTACTACACCACGTACATTTTTAGCTTCTGCTAGTAGTATTGTTACTGCAGGTGCATCGCCAATATTTGCTGATGTTGATCTTAACAGTCAAGCAATCACAGCAGAGTCTATTAAAGCCGTACTTACCCCTAAAACTAAAGCTGTCATAGTTGTACATTTAGCTGGAATGCCAGCTGAAATGGATGCAATAATGGCGTTAAGCAATGAATATGGATTCTATGTTATTGAGGATTGTGCTCAAGCACATGGTGCAAAATACAAAGGTAAGTCAGTTGGGAGCATTGGCCACATTGGAGCTTGGAGCTTTTGCCAAGACAAAATAATGACTACAGGCGGTGAAGGTGGCATGGTTACCACAAACTCTAAAGAGTTATGGTCAAAAATGTGGAGCTACAAAGATCATGGTAAAAGCTTTGATGCCATTTACAATCGCGAGCACCCTCCAGGATTTAGATGGCTACACGAAAGCTTTGGTACTAACTGGCGTATGACAGAAATGCAGGCTGTTATTGGACGTATCCAGCTAATTCGGATGAGCGATTGGACTGCAAAACGTCAAGCTTATGGTGCACAGTTAGACCAAGCTGCAAGTGGATTTGATTGTATTCGCTTAGTATCAGTACCGGAACACATTGAGCATGCAGAATATAAGCATTACATGTTTGTTAAACCTGAATGCTTATCTGAAGGTTGGGACCGCGACCGTATCGTAAACGAAATTGTTGCCAGAGGGGTGCCATGCTTTCAGGGAAGTTGTTCAGAGGTGTATTTAGAAAAAGCATTCGACAACACCCCGTGGCGCCCAAAAAACCGCTTACCAAATGCTGTTGAGCTAGGTGAAACATCTATAATGTTTTTGGTTCACCCAACTCTTAAAAGTGTTGAGGTTAAGCAAACAGCAGAAACGATTAAACAGGTGTTAAGCAAAGCTAGTAGTAAATTATAATTACATAAGTATACAGTTTGATAACAAAAAACATAAAGA
>NZ_JAKEVM010000196.1 GCF_022398475.1 Pseudoalteromonas shioyasakiensis
GCTTACAATTGACTGATTAAAACTATACTCTATATATATCAGTTGAGTACTAACAAACACATAATGTTAGGGTTCAATGCAATGAACAAATTCAAAACACACTTAACACAACTAGCAATGGCGCTTTCTGTAGTGACTTTAGCTGGCTGCGGTGGCTCTGCCACAGATACAAAAATAGATACTGTCGATCCAACTGAACCAGTTTCAGATTGGGTGATGGTTTGGGAAGATAACTTTGACGGCGATGCCATTGATGACAACAAATGGAATTTCGAAATAGACTGTGCAGGTGGCGGTAATAACGAAAAACAATGTTATACCGACAGTGAAGAAAACGCCTTTGTTGCAGACGGTATTCTTAATATCGTTGCATTGCCTGCAGAAGACGGTGCTGCAAAGCCTTATACATCTGCACGTATCAATACTCGCTACAAAGCCGATTTTAAATATGGCCGTTTTGAAGTAAGAGCAAAACTACCTAGCGGTCAAGGTTCTTGGCCGGCGTTTTGGATGATGCCAACCGACGAAGTTTACGGTGAGTGGCCTCGTTCAGGTGAAATCGACATTTTAGAATCAGTGAATTTAAAAGTCGAAAATGATGATGGCTTAGAGTCAAATATCTACGGCACGTTACATTATGGTCAAGCGTGGCCAAATAACGACAGTAGTGGTCAAGCGTACACCTTCGCGCAAGATTCAAATCCAGCCGATGATTTTCATACTTATGCTATTGAATGGCAAGAGGGTGAAATTCGTTGGTACGTAGATGACTATTTATATGCAACACAGCGCCAGTCAGAATTACTTTATAACGCTGACGGTGAAGCACTGGCTCTTAAACATAAGGGTTGGTACACAGAGTACTTTGATCAAACAACTGGTGAGTTAACAACTTTCTGGGACGCTGCGCCATTTAACCAAGAGTTTTATTTAATCTTAAACTTTGCTGTTGGCGGTGATTGGCCTGAAAATGTTAATGCCCTTGGTATTGATGCAACTGCATTCGAAAATGGTCAAACTTTTGAAGTTGACTATGTACGTGTTTATGAATGTGCTCAAGATCCAGACACAGGTAAAGGCTGTGAAACAGTTCGCCCAGGTTATGACAATTTAGAAGATGCACTAGTGCAAGGCGCAGCTCCTGCTCCAACGCCACCAAGTGATGGCACTGTTACGCCGCTGACTATTTTTGATAGCAGTTTTAACCCTAACTGGCCTGCATGGGACTGTTGTGGTGGCACAACGCCAGGGTTAGTTGAAGATGAAGACCGTGGTAATGTGGTTGAATTTAGTGTGGGTGCGGAACCTACTGTAAATGGCTTTATTAGCCGTGATACCTTTATTACCGATGAAAACGGTGAAGCGTCACCTTATGATGCCAGTGCAATGTTAGAAGACGGCTATGTGACTTTTGATATGCAAGTAACGTCTTTACCATCAACGCCAGACGCACCTTGGTTATTTAAAATCGAAAGTGATGAAGGCGCGACAGCCGTTGAGCTAAACCTAAGTGCAAGTACAGAAGGTGTTAGCCCAGTTGCCGGTGAATGGCAAACTTATACCTTCCCACTGCAAACATTAGCTGATGCGGGCTTAAACGTATCACTAATTGATGTAATCATGATTTTCCCTGCATGGGGTCAAGGTGAGGGTGCTGTTTACCGTGTTGATAATGTTGAAATTACCAATGGCGGCACAACAACATTACCTTCATTAACTTTATTCACCGATGAAACTAATCTTGATTGGCCGCTGTGGGATTGTTGTGGTGGTTCAACACCTGTTGAAGTAGTCGACGACGAAGAACACGGTGTTACTGCAGAGTTCTCTATTGGTGCAACTCCTACGGTAATGGGCTTTATTAACCGTACTTCATCAGGTGGTAGTGGTACGCAGTTTGATGCATCAGCATTGGTTGATGACGGCATGCTGCAGTTTGAGATGAAGATCACCTCTTTATCATCAACACCAGATGCGCCTTGGCTATTAAAAGTTGAGTCTAATGAAGGTGCAACAGCAGTAGAAGTTAACCTTAACACAAGCTCAGAAGGTGTTGACCCTATTGCTGGTGAATGGCAAACATACACGTTCCCAATCAGTACTTTATTAAACGCAGGTTTAGATGTAAGTGCTATTGATGTAATCATGATTTTCCCTGCTTGGGGCCAAGGTGAAGGTGCAGTTTACCGTGTCGACAATGCTCGCATTTATGCACCAGAGCAAGAATCGGCAGCATCAGAGCTGACGCTGTTTGCCGAAAACGTGGCTGATCAGTGGAGCATTTGGGATTGTTGTGCTGGTAGTACGCCAACAGTCGAAACTGACGATGAAACTCATGGCTCTGTGGCAGAGTTTCAAATTGGTTCTACCGCTACGGTAATGGGGTTCTTAGCTGATGATGGCGTGAGCTTTGATGCATCACACTTATTATCTGAAGGTGTGGTTCGTTTTGAGATGAAGATAGTTTCAAACGCCAGCGACCAAGATGCTCAGTGGTTATTCAAAATTGAATCAAACGATGCAGGTCAAGCTGTGGAGCTTGCGTTGAGTGCAAGCCAAGAAGGTGTCGAGCCTGTGGTTGGTGAGTGGCAAACCTATACTTATACACTTGCCGATTTACTAAGTGCAGGTCTTGATATTAGTGCAATCGACGTTGTTATGGTGTTCCCGTCATGGGGTATGGGTGAAGGTGCGGTTTACCGTATTGATAATGCAGTTATTGCAAACCCGTAATTAAGATTGGCAACAAGTGATGGGTGCTGATTACAGCACCCAGTATCCATGACAACATATTGCAAAAGCAGGTATATCATGAAAAGCACAAAATTTATTAAAACACCTCTTGCAGCGTCAGTTGCGATGATTTTAACCGCAGGGCTAGGCACTATGTCGGCTTATGCACAGGATGAGCAAGAGAAAGCTGATAACGATATTGAAGTTATCGAAATTAAAGGTATTCGTGGCAGTATGATCCGCGCCATGGATATGAAACGTGATGCAACAGGTGTTGTTGATGCGATTTCAGCAGAAGAGATGGGTAAATTCCCAGATACTAACTTAGCTGAATCATTACAGCGTATTACCGGTGTATCAGTGAGCCGTTCAAACGGCGAAGGTAGCGAAATTACGGTACGTGGTTTTGGCCCTGAGTTTAACCTAGTAATGTTGAATGGCCGTCAAATGCCAGGCACGGGTTATACACGTTCATACGCCCTTGAGAATATTGCCGCTGATGGTGTAAGTGCACTTGAAGTAGCGAAATCAGGTCAAGCTGATGTTCCAAGTGGTGGTCTAGGCGCTACTGTAAATATTATTACAACTCGCCCATTAAATAGCCCAGGCGAAAAGTTTAGCTCGTCTATTAAAGCTATTCATGACTCGTCAAATGAAAAAGGTGATGATGTAACGCCAGAATTTTCAGCGATGTACAGCAATACCTATGCTGATGATACATTTGGTTTTGCGGCATCATTCTCTCATCAAGAACGTGATTTTCAACAGCAAAGTGCCAATATTCAAGGTTGGCAGGCCAATGTTGACTTACCAACCCTTGATGAAGGTGACTACATTGACCCACGTGCAGTAGATAGCGAAGGCAACCGTGTCGGTAATCATTTCTTCCCGAAAGACATGAACTACAGTATTGCTGATGTTGAACGTGAGCGTACTAATGGCCAAGTAACTTTACAGTACTCGCCAATTGAAAGCTTTACTGCAACGGTTGATTACACAGCAAGTCGTGCAATCACCGGTGTTGAAACTGCAGGTTGGGGTATTTGGAATGAGTTTGGCAGTAACATCAATAGTTATGAGCTTGATGAAAATGGCACAGCGCTTTATGCCGATATCAGTGGTAATGATGGTTCATTCACCGCAAGCCGTGCCACTACAGAAGTAAAAGCACGTTCAATTGGTTTAAACCTAGAATGGCAAATCAATGACCAGTGGGAAGTTGAGTTCGATTATCATGATTCGAAAAACGAAACAGATAACGGCGCAGATGATGGCTTAGGTTCTGATGGTCAAATCATTCTTGGCTCTGACCAGTTACAGAGCAAAGTATATGACTATCGCACTGGTGAGGTTCCGCATGCCTACGTTAATTGGAACAATGGTACTACAGTACTAGACCCAAGTGAGATAGATTCAAACTTCAGTCAGTTTATTTACTCACCAGGTGAGTCTAATGTTGAGCAAGCTCAGCTTCATGCAACCTGGTTCAATGAAAGCTTTGAAATTCCGCTTGTTAAAGTGAAATTCGGTGCTGCAAATACTAAGCAAACTATGGGTGGATTTACCGCTTGGAGTGGCTTACGTGGGGGCCCTGGTTTTAACCCTTCATTCACAGAAATCTTCCCAGATGGCATGTTCACTTATAATGATACTGGCGACATGCTAGACCAGTTCGCTGGTGGTGGTAGTGCCCTTGAGCCTAATTATTACTACACCTATAGCTTTGAAGAAGCGTTAGCTCGTCAACTTGCTTATTTAAATGAAGACTTATTGGGCGATAATCAATACTCAATTGACCCATTTTATGATGGTATCGACAGTGAAAGCTACGTAGAAGAGAAAACGCAAAGCTTTTATGTGAATAGCTTATGGGAGTTCGATGTAGCTAATTACTTCATACAGATTAACGCAGGTCTTCGTTATGAAGAAACTGATGTGACCAGTACGGTTCGTCAACGTGTTGAAAGTCAAGTTAATTGGGTAAGTGCATCTGAGTGGATCATGCAGTACGAAACTGGCGGTACAGATAACTTTTATCAAGAAGAAGGTAACTACGATATTTGGTTGCCGAACATTGACGTAAAAGTTGAAATTACAGACGAGCTTGTTGGTCGTGTTTCGTGGGGTAAAACCATGGCACGTGCGCCGCTGGGTAATTTGGCTGGTGGTCGTAGCTTAACGGGTAGCCCTAAACCAGGTTCGCGTACAGGTAGCCAAGGTAATACTAACCTATTGCCATTTGAATCAACTAACCTCGATTTATCACTTGAGTACTACTACGGCGAAGGCAGTTATGCGTCAGTTGGTTACTTCAAAAAAGACGTAGATAACTTTATTCAAACGCAAATCACTGAAACAACCATTGAAGGTCTATACGATATCTTAAATGGTCCTCGTTACCTTGAAGCTGTGGCATCTGTAGAAGCACGTGGCGAGCAGGCAACGAGTGACGCTGTGTTCAATGAAATGCTGGCATTAGGTTATGGTAATGCGGACGGTGCCATTGAGCCAACGAGTTCAGATCCACTGATGGTATGGAACATTTCTCAGCCACAAAATACTGATAGCAAATCAGTTGATGGCTTTGAACTTGCTGTTCAACACTTATTTGGTGAAAGTGGCTTTGGTTTAGGTGTCAACGCAACATTTGTAGATGGTGATGTTGAATTTGATGTAGCAAGTTTAACTCAGCAAGCTCCACTATCGGGTTTAAGTGATTCAGCGAACTTCCAAGCCTTCTATGATAAAGATGGCTTATCAGTAAAAGTGACTTACGCATGGCGTGACTCATACTTAATTGGTGTTGGTCAAGCGCAAGGTTCATCTGATGCGCCCCCACAATTTGGCGATACCTACGGTCAATGGGACTTAAGTGTTAACTACGACATCAACGAAAACATGACTGTTTTCTTTGAAGGTATAAACCTTAACAACGAAACTGAGCGTGGCTACGGTCGTTACGAAGAGCAGTTCTTATTTGCTCGCCAATATGGGCCTCGTTACACAATTGGTGCCCGTTATAGCTTTTAATATGTGATCCCCAAAGGAACAAAAGCCGCTCAATGAGCGGCTTTTTTTATTTTAAATC
>NZ_JAKEVM010000197.1 GCF_022398475.1 Pseudoalteromonas shioyasakiensis
ATAAGAAAGTGCATAATATTATATAGATCAGAGACCTCAGGTAACAGCATGCGTCCAGATACGCGCTCAATTTGCGTCGCTAAAAATACACACATTAAGATAGTTGCAGAGCAGAACCAGTGACCAAGTTTGGTGCTTTTTAGCTCAATGAGCTTATCACGCTCATCATCCCCTAAGTCTGCTTCTTTGTGTTTAATGCCTGCAAGCACAGATTGCATAATGATCTCTAAGATCACCGCAACCACGACAACCTTATACAAATAAGACACCATAGTATCTTGGCTAAGATCACCTGCAGCTTGTAGTGAATTAATGCCTAACAGGTAATAGCTTAAAAGGCCTATGGTTACCACCAAGGTGCCCCAAATTGTCATTTCTTTGTAGCTCATTTTCTTCCACCCCGTGTAAAGAATATTTGACTTGGTGTTAAGTAAACTACTCATTGCTCGATATGTCAAATATTTTTAACACCATGTATGGTATTTTTATCATTGACGTATTTCGTTACATTTAGTTGAGAACTAATTCCTACCGCACAGACTCCTAATGAAACAAACAACAAATTAGGAACGAATATGAACTGGCTTTTAAAGGTATGGAAAAATAACCGCTCATTGATTTTATTTATCTGCTTGATGAGTGTGTTCAGAAGTGCAGTGGCTGATTGGTATGAAGTGCCAACAGGTTCTATGAATCCGACCATCGTTGAAGGGGACCGTATTTTAACGGATAAAATGGCTTATGATCTGCGTGTGCCATTTAGTCATATTTCGCTAATGCGCACAGATGAGCCAAAAGCCGGTGATATTATTGTATTTGATTCTAAGGCTGCAAATAATCGTTTAATAAAGCGTGTTATTGGCGTGCCGGGCGATACAGTGACTTTAGTCGATAATAAATTGATCATAAACGGTAAAGCGCTTGATTATGCATTAACTGATAATGATCATGAGCAGCAAACACTGATTGAAAACCTTGCCGGTGTTCAGCACGCTATTGTGGTATCAAAAACGCCCTCGGTGATGCAGCATTTTGCCCCTGTCGCTATTCCAAAGGATATGTATTTAGCGATGGGCGATAATCGCGATCACAGTGCAGACTCGCGAGTGATTGGTTTAGTGCCTCGCAGTGAGTTATTAGGCAAAGCGAAAAGAGTCATAGTGTCACTTGATTATGATGATTATTACTTACCTCGAAAAGAGCGACTCTTGCATGATTTGTACTTAGCACCCTAGATAAAAATCGTACAAAATTGGCAATTTATAATTTTATGTTTCAATATTAACGACATAAAAATAATAAGCCAAAAGGTAAAGTATGATAAATGATAAGTTTGCGAGATTAATTCGATCTTTTTTGTTACTCGTCTTTTCGATCAGTCTGGTTGCATGTGGTTCGAGCTCAAAAAACGAATCTACAAAAGTTGATGACACTAACAGCTCAACACCGGATACAGGTGTTGAGCTTGTCGATAACAGTGGTAGTGCTGACTATAAAATTATTATTTATGGCAATAGCCATAGTGCTAGATTAGGGGATTTGCTTGAACAGCTTATTTCCAGTGAGCTAACCAACGCTCAAGTTTCAACTCTTACCATCAGTGGTCGTTTTTTAGATGAAATAGTGAACACTTCGGGCAATATTGAAAAGCTACAGCAAGCCAATTGGAGCCATGCTATTTTTCAAGGTCAAAAGTATTCTCAGTCTGGCTCTGTTAATTATTCTACAAGTGAGGCTGAGCGTTTAATTGCCAGTGCAAAAGAGCTGGAAATTACACCTATTTTGTTTCCTGAGCATCCACAGCGAGGTGACAGCAAAGAAGGGGAGCTTGTCTATCAATTACATTTGTCGATTAGCGAAAAAGAGGCAAGTTGTGTTGCACCAATCGGCTTAGTTTGGGATAAAGCAATCGCTGCATTACCTGAGCTTAATTTTTACAGTGCAGATGGCAATCATGCTTCAGATGCAGGGCACTTACTGACCGCGATGACTTTTTATGAAGTCATAACAGGTGAGCTTGCAGATACCCTAGCTTACAATGCTGCTTTTGCTATTACCGAACAACAACACCAGCAGTTTGGGCAAATAATTACTCAAGTACTGACTGAGTATCCTGCATGCCCAAGCTCATAAGCTAACAACATTATCTAAAGCATTCATTAAATACAAAAAAACCGTTGTGTCTGAAACACAACGGTTTTTTATATTAACTTGCAATYGTGTAATTACATTACACGCATGCCAGGCTCTGAGCCTTCATCTGGGTTTAGAATATAAATTTCTTTACCGCCAGGACCTGCCGCTAATACCATGCCTTCAGACATACCGAAACGCATCTTACGAGGCTTAAGGTTCGCTACCATTACCGTTAGCTTGCCTTCGATATCTTCTGGTGCATATGCCGATTTAATACCTGCGAATACTTGGCGCGTTTCGCCACCTAAATCTAAGGTTAGTTTTAATAGCTTATCTGCGCCTTCAACGTGTTCTGCTTTAGCAATTTTTGCTACGCGTAAATCAACTTTCGCAAAATCATCAAATTCGATTTCTGGGCTGATTGGCTCTTTTGCTAGTGGGCTGTTTGGATCAATCTTGTCTTTTTCAGCAACTAGGCTTTCTTTTGATTCTTCAATCATTTTATTTACTTTATCCATTTCAACACGTTGCATTAACGGTTTGAACTTATTAATTGCGTGACCAACAAGCGCTGTTTGCGCGCCTTGCCATGTTAAACCGTCGTTTAAGAAGGCTTCAACGTTTGCAGCCATACCTGGAAGAACAGGTTTTAAGTAAGTGATAAGTATACGGAACATATTTAAGCCAAGTGAACAAACATCGTGTGTTTCTTGTTGTTTTGTTTCGTCTTTAATCAATACCCAAGGCGCTTTAGCGTCGATAAATTGGTTTGCTTTATCAGCAAGTGCCATGATTTCACGAATTGCACGGCTGTAATCACGGTTTTCATAGTGATTTGCGATGCTTGCAGAAGCTGCTTGGAACTCACCTAATAGTGCTTCGTCCATTACGGTGTCGCTAAGCTTACCGTCAAACTTCTTGGTGATGAAGCTTGCACAACGGCTTGCGATGTTAACTACTTTACCTACTAAGTCTGAGTTAACACGTAGTGCAAAGTCTTCAAGGTTTAAATCAAGGTCAGTGATGCCGTTGTTTAATTTTGCCGCGTAGTAATAACGAAGATATTCAGGATCTAGGTTATCAAGGTAAGTACGCGCCTTAACAAAAGTGCCTTTTGATTTAGACATCTTCGCGCCATTCACAGTCACAAAACCATGGGCAAAAACGTTTGTTGGCTTTCTGAATTTTGCACCATCTAACATTGCCGGCCAGAATAAGCTGTGGAAGTAGATGATGTCTTTACCAATGAAGTGGTAAAGCTCTGCATCTGAGTCTTCGCTCCAGAATGCATCAAAATCAATCCCTTTTTTATCACACAGGTTTTTAAAGCTCGCCATGTAGCCAATAGGTGCGTCTAACCACACGTAAAAGTATTTACCCGGTGCACCTGGGATTTCAAAACCAAAGTAAGGTGCGTCACGGCTGATATCCCACTGCTGTAGGCCATCTGCAAACCATTCATCAAGCTTGTTCGCCATTTCTTGTTGAATCGTACCTGAGTGTAACCACTCTTTAAGCATGTCTTCAAAAGCAGGTAGGTCGAAGAAGTAATGCTCAGAATCTTTTAAGATTGGCTCAGCACCCGACATTACAGAGCGTGGGTTGATAAGCTCAGTTGGGCTGTATGTAGCACCACAAGAATCACAGCTGTCACCGTTTTGATCTTCTGACTTACACGTTGGGCAAGTACCCGTTACAAAGCGGTCTGGTAAGAAGATACCTTTCTCTGGGTCGAAAAGTTGAGAAATAGTATGCTTTTTAATGTGACCCGCTTCATTCAAACGGTTGTAGATTAACTCGCTGAAATGACGGTTTTCTTCACTGTGCGTGCTGTGATAGTTATCAAATTCAATGTTGAAATCAGCAAAATCGCGTTGACGTTCAACACTCACGTTTTTAACCATCTCTTCTGGCGTGATCCCTTGCTTTTGCGCATTAAGCATAATTGGTGTGCCGTGAGCATCATCCGCGCAAACGTAATAGGTTTCATGACCTTGTTGTTTTTGGAAACGCGCCCAAATATCAGTTTGGATATATTCTAGTAAATGACCTAAGTGAGTCGGGCCATTGGCATAAGGTAATGCGCTAGTAATCAGGATCTTTCGCTGTGCCATAATCATTCCGAATTGAGATTAGTTCGATGCAAATATGCTCGAATATCATTATTTAATTCATTGTGAGTTGCTCATAGACAACTCAAAGCAATGATATTATCTAATTGTCTGGTTTTAATGCCTTGAATGTTACATAATTCCGCAGCACTTTTCATCAAAGAAACGCTAATTTATTGCTATGTTTGGACTGTCAAAACTATTCTCAAGTAAATCGGCTGAAAAAGCACCTATCATTGCAGCCTTAGCCGCCTACCGTAGTAGCGCATTTGCCATTGGTATTGAGCAAGATTGGCTCGAAGAGCTTAATCAAAACAGCGATAAAAGCTGGCAGGTAAAACTAAGCCTACCTTTTGCTGGCGTGGGCGAAATCACTGAGATTGAAAAATTTGTCGCTGATAAACTATCAGTGCCTGTGTCAATTAGTGCTAAAGTGAAATTACCTAGCACATATAGTTTTAAGCAAATTAAACATATTGTGCTCGTTGCTTCAGGTAAGGGCGGCGTAGGAAAGTCAACTACGGCGGTGAATCTTGCCTCGGCTTTAGAACAAGAGGGTGCCAAAGTGGGTATTCTCGATGCTGATATTTATGGCCCGTCTATTCCATTGCTTCTAGGTCTACAAGGGGCAGAGCCGAAAACAGCAGATAATAAAAATTTACTTCCTTTTGAAGCGCATAACCTCAAGGCGCAATCGATCGGCTTTTTAGTGCCAAGTGATGACGCGACCGTTTGGCGCGGACCAATGGCATCGGGAGCACTTAATCAGTTAATGAACGAAACCGCTTGGGGTGAGCTTGATTATCTAATTGTTGATATGCCTCCAGGTACGGGCGATATTCAATTAACCATGAGCCAAAAAGTGCCAGCCAGTGGTGCAGTGATCATTACCACGCCTCAAGATTTAGCGCTAGCCGATGCGCAAAAGGGCATTGCTATGTTCAATAAAGTGAACGTACCTGTGCTTGGTTTAATTGAAAACATGAGCTACTTCTTATGTGGTCATTGTGGTAAGCCTAATCATGTATTTGGTAAAGATGGTGCCGTAAAATTAGCACATCGTCATGGTGTACCAGTGCTGGCTAATATTCCGCTGGCCATTGAAATTCGTGAAAGCTCGGAGCAGGGCGATTTAATTGCCACAGACAACGAGGCTCAAATAAGTGAAACCTACAAAACTGCAGCACGCGTGCTTGCTAGTAGCTTGTATTATCAACAGGCGCACACAAGCGCAGTTGAAATTGTCATTACTGAAGATTGATTGTTGCAAAGATTTTGTTAGTGGGTTTTTCTTGTTAACAAAATCCAGATTGATTATTTTGTACTAAATTTTGCTATCTAACCCCACTTTTAGTCGCATATAGCCTGCATTTTCGTGAAATATGTCGAAAAACAAAGTTGCAGTAAATGTTAATATTTTATTGACGTTTTAATAACCGTGACATACTCTAATGAAAGCGCTTACATTGTTAGGTCTTTTTATTTACCTGCCAATGTAAGCGCTTACAATTGACTGATTAAAACTATAC
>NZ_JAKEVM010000198.1 GCF_022398475.1 Pseudoalteromonas shioyasakiensis
ATTAAAGCTGTGGTTTCTATTGCACGCATTAAGTGTATTTAATTTATATGCCAATCCAACTAAGCAACTTGAAACCGCATTTGCAACATCGTTGGTTTTAACGGATGGGGACAGTATTACCTTAGGTATGGGTGATTTTGACCCACAAACACTGTTTGACCCACAACATAGCAGTAAAGATGAAGACAGTATCGCGCTTAGAAAAAAACTCAGACTCTATAGTATTCCTTATACTTGGCAGCTTGATAAGCCAATTTATCAACACAAACTAAGTTTGACCAGCAGAATAAGTTATTTGAATCAATCAGATTTCATTTCGCTATTTGATAATGTGGCTGACGACTATATTTCAGAAACTGTATATAACGGCATGATCGGTTTTAATGCCGAAAAAGCACTTGGCTCTAAATGGTCATATCAATTTGGCTTTAATACTCACTACTTACATTACAACAATGACTATGAGTATAACTCTCCCGAATCTAGGCGTAACTTTAAGCCTTTAACCGAAAATCTTTACACCAACCTCAATAGTAATGCACTGGTGTTAAACCCAAATGCGACCATGATCTATCGCTTACCCAGGCATTGGGGCTATTACGAGTACAAGCTTAATTTTAATTATTACTATGGTTGGGCACTCTCTCACCCTGATGGGATAAGCAATGCAACACCTGAAACATGGCGCACACTTAATGGTATCAAAGCTAAATTTAACATGTTCAAAATTGGGCTTTTTGAGCAAGCTTTTTACATTAAAGGACAGCGAATCGATTTAGGCGGCGATAGTCGCGTAGCGTTTGGGACCGATCACTTTTATGAATACGGTATCGGCTTTTTATGGGATAGTAGGAAGTGGACCTCGTGGTTTGACAACTTTGGTATCGGCATCAATATTCACAACGGTAGTAGCCTCGATGGTGCTGCTATTGTCTTGTACTTTAACGAAATTTAATACTATTTTTTAAAGACAAAACTTTTAAACAGACTATATTCTTAGACATAATAAAATTCATGGAAGATTTATATGAAACATCACCTCGCAATCGCTTGTTCATTACTTGCCTTAACGGCTTGTGATAAAACCCCAGAGCAAACAGCTAAAACGCTACCACTGCAAGTGAGTGCAGCAGATACCATTTATTTTGGTGGTGATATTCTTACAATGACTGGCGACAAACCCGAGTATGCACAAGCAATCGCTACCCAAGGTGAAAAAATCATTTTTGTGGGTGATAAAAACAAAGCGCTTGAGCATAAGTTTGGCAAAACAAAGCTGATTGATTTGCAAGGCAAAACCTTAATGCCAGGCTTTGTTGATGGCCATAGCCATGTCTATGGTGTTGGTTTGCAAGCCATGGTAGCCAATGTATTACCTAGTCCAGATGGTGATGCCAATAGTGTTGAGCAAATCGTTAATATTCTCACAGCCGCACAAAATAACCCTGACTACACCACATTTATTAAAAAAACGGGTGCTATTTTAGGCTTTGGTTACGATGATGCTGAGCTTGATAGATACCCAACTAAAATGGACTTAGACCGCGTTAGCACCGAAAAGCCAGTGATCATCATTCATACTTCGGGGCACTTAAGTGTTGCAAACAGTAAAGCCTTAGCCATGGCCGGCATCGACGAAAACACAGACAATCCTGACGGTGGGCTAATTCGTCGTATGGCCAACTCACAAGAACCCAATGGGGTGCTCGAAGAAAACGCGCACTTTGGTTTACTGTTTAAACTCATGCAGTCGTTTGATCCTGACTTACAAGATTTAATGCTGCAAGAAGGGCAAAAACTCTACACAAAATACGGCTACACCACAGCACAAGAAGGCCGAGCAACTCAAGAAGCTTATGATTCGATGGTAAGAGCATCCAAAGCGGATAAGTTTGTCATTGATGTGGTAGCCTATGCCGATATGGCTACCAGCAGCAGTTTTATGGACTCACCCTATAACAGTAAAAACTACACAAATCATTTTCGTATTGGTGGTGTAAAACTTAACTTTGATGGCTCACCACAAGGAAAAACCGCTTGGTTATCTCACCCATACTTAAAAGCACCTGAAGGCCAAGAGCAAGGCTATGCAGGCTACCCTACTTTTAATGATGAACAAGCCTATCAGTATATTGAAACTGCCTTTGCCAATGACTGGCAAGTGATGACTCATGCAAATGGTGATGCCGCTATTGAGCAATTTTTAAATGCTGTTGAAAATGCTAATAACAAGCTTGGTAAAAAAGACCGCCGCCCCGTACTTATTCATGGTCAAACTATTCGTCAAGATCAGGTAAACCGTCTTAAAGAATTAGGCATATTTCCATCGCTCTTCCCAATGCATACCTTTTATTGGGGCGACTGGCATGTAAATTCGGTGCTTGGTCATCCCCGCGCCGATTTTATTTCGCCCACCCATGCAGTTCGCAAACAAGGATTAATGTTCAGTACCCATCATGATGCGCCTGTAGCTCTGCCCAATGCACTGCGTGTATTAGATGCAACGGTTAACCGTACAACTCGTACAGATCAAGTATTAGGCCCAGATCAACGTGTTTCTGTGTATACTGCACTACAAGCAATGACAACATGGCCTGCGTATCAACACTTTGAAGAAAGCTCAAAAGGGCAATTAAAACAAGGGATGCAAGCAGATTTAATTATCCTTGATAACAACCCGTTGAAAATAAAGCCTGCAGAGCTACATAACTTACAAGTGATAGAAACCATTAGCCGTGGTGAAACCGTCTACAGCAAAAATTAAACACTTTTCAAGGAGTAACATGAATAAGTTTATACAATTAGCCTGTGCTGCGCTGCTGTCATTTTCAGCATTAGCAGCACAAACAGCTGCTACGCAACTGGATATTTTGAATCTTAAGGCCCAATCTGAGCATGTGCTAACTTCAGGTCAGCCAAGTCAAACCGATTTTGCCAAGCTAAAACAACTTGGTGTTGAGAACATCATCAACCTTCGCGGTGATAACGAAACGAATTGGTCTGAGCAAGAGTTAGTCACTGAGCTTGGTATGAACTATTACCATATCCCTGTGCAATCTAAAGCTGATATTACCATTGAAAATGCTACGAAACTTCAGGCTTTGCTCAATGAGCACCAACAGCAAACCACCTTACTTCACTGCGCGAGCAGCAACCGTGTTGGCGCTCTTGTTGCGCTATACAATGCCATAACCTTGAAAAAGCCAGTTGATGAAGCTGTTGAGATTGGTAAGCAATGGGGCTTAAAAAGCCTTGAAGGAGTGGTAAGAAGTAAAGTAAACGAAGAAGTTGGTCAGCCATAAGCTGACCAACTATGTATTATTTTTGCTTAAGCTAAAGCTGCCATGCATAGCTTAGCTTTGTGAAGAAGGTACGTTGATCACGCTCAAGATTCTTCAACGAATCATCTTGATACCCTTTATCAGAATACCCTAAATAAAACAGTGTCTGTGAGTTAATCTTGTACGAATACACTAACTGACTCCCATAATCGCGGTTAGTTTGGCTTACATCAAATCGATAAGCTTCATTGTTTCGATCGACATCTTCAAACTGCAAAACGAGTTTCAGCATCGAGCGCATATTAAATTTATAATAAACACGCAGATCCGTTAAATTTGCAGTATAAACACGTTCATTTTGCTCGTTATCTAAATAGCTGTAGCTGTGCTCTAGTTGCACCTGCCAATGATCGTTTATATCCCATGTCATCTCAGGTTCAATGCGAACCATAGTACCTAAAGCTGCATTACTATAATCAATTTTGCTGCCATATTGAGCATACAATAAAAAGCTAATGTCACGAATGGGTCTAAAACCGCCATAGATATAACCTATGTTTTGATTAAAAAACTCGCCGGCATAAAACTCATTACGATGAATAAAGCCAATTTCTGTTTGCGACTGCATCTTACCTTTAAAGGTAAAAAAGCCATCGTATTCTTCTTCGAGTAGGTCGCCATTTTGCGCCCATGTTTTATCCCACTCAACATTGTAGCTGTACTCTGTGATTGCATCATCAGCATCGCGATACCATGTTTGTCCACCGCCTAGTTGTACTTGCTCGTAATCAACTTTAGCTTGATAACCCAAATCTGAGCGGTATTCTTTACCTATATTTTCGTAGCTAGCATAGACTTCATAATCACGCTTAGTTCTTGTAAATTCAATGGCATAAGCTTGATCTGATTGATTTTTATCAATGCCATAATAATCAACTAAAAATTCTGAGTTAGTGGTATCTGTGCTTGCTACTTGATACTGCAAACTATCTGATTGATTAAACCAGTAGCTGCCATCTAAAGATAACACCGTATTATGATAATCATCATTTTCACGGTGAGTGCTCATCACACCAATTGTGCCTTTTTGGCCAATATCAAACTGATAACGCCCCGCTACTGCTTGCGTTTTATCTGCTAGATTAGCAAAGCCAGAACCTTGATTCGTCGGAAGTAAGACACTGGTATTCTGATCGTCAGCGTACATAAAGCCATAGCTGTGCGCGCCGGTTTTACCTGTTAACTTTAAACCCACATCAGGTTCAGCAATCATTCGCGTATATAAAAGCTCTAGTTGGCTGGTATCAAAATAAGAGGCGCCATCTAAAAAGAATGGACGCTTTTCAGCATAATAAATTGAGTAAGTAGTATTTACATCAAGTTCAAGTGAATCTGCCTCGACCTGCGAAAAGTCAGGATTAATGGTGGCATTAATAACCGCATCTTGCGTCACCCCCCAACGTAAGTCCAAGCCCGCTTCAGTATCAATATCACCATTTTGCCAATCACCCGGTACTGTATCTTTGGTATCATGGCGAAGCGCCGTTAAAGTGGGCGTAAGCTGAATGTTTTGGCTCTCTGTCATGTTGGCAAAGCCTGTGAGTTTATCAAACTGGCAAAAGCTACATTTTACATCTCGGTCAAAACCAACATTCGACATTTGATAATACACATCACGCGGATAATTTCGCCAAACGGCAAAACTCCAGGTTAACTCTGTTTGATCTTTTGGAAAGCGTAGTGCAGTGAATGGAATACGCATTTCAACCACATAACCGTCGTCGGTAATTTGCCCTGCACTGTCCCAAATGGCATCCCATGATGGATCTTCCACCCAATCATCAATATCCGTCATGCGCATATCGCCTTGCGCACCAAGAGGGTTTACATAAAACTCATAGCCGGTTCGTTCATCATTGAAGGTATCAATCATCAAAGCAACATTGTCGTCTTGCCAAAGCGTATCACGATCTCGAAGGGCGGCACGAATTTGCGAAGGGTCATTATCTTTTGCAATAAAACCAACATACAAGTATTTACCATCTTCATACATGTAGGCATCGGTTTGTACGAGCGGCGTGCCTTTTTCGGTTGGCTCATTCTGATATTTTAATGGTACTTTTGTGGCGTATTGCCAATGCGACTCATCCATCACACCATCAACGCTAATAGACTCTTTAATATGGGCAAGGGAGAACTCTGCTTTATCAAATGCATTAGCAGAAAAAGGCATACAGGCAACACTAAGTAAAAAAGTAGGGGCGACTATTTTATTTATTATTCTTTTTATGTACTGCATAAACATCCATTTAGACACTGACGCGTTAGAAACGCTACTTGACTGATTTCAAAGCGATTGTAATTCAGTAAGGTATATTTGTTAATCTAATTTTCGGTTTTATGTCATAAAATTTAACAAAATACTCCATTTGTAC
>NZ_JAKEVM010000199.1 GCF_022398475.1 Pseudoalteromonas shioyasakiensis
ACTCTGCATTTTCACACATAGTATCTTTTGATTGGTAAGATTATAAAATTTTGACTAATTTAATTATAGTTTTATCTAATTATTGATTTTTATTACACAAACTTTGAGTTGACTCTTAAAGGAAACACCCCAGATGTGGTTTACAAATAAAAAATTGTTATCTGAAATTGCTTATCTGAAAGAGCAAACTGCCGAGTGTGAAAATATTAAGCAGGAACTGAAAGAAGAGATGCTGTATTTTTTATTAAGTAAAAGTGGGCATATCTTAGAAGCAAATCATCGTTTTGCTGCGGCAATCGAAATTGAAGTTGAGGATCTAAAAGGGGCAAGCATTGAAAGCTTGATCTTAAAAAAGTCATTAAATAAACCTCATACACAAAAATTCTTGTCAGCACTTAAGAAAACTAACCATTGGCATGGTGCTTTACAGTTAAAAACGAAAACTGATAGAGAGTTGTGGCTTAGAAGCATTGTTCAACCTGTAAATGAAGATATAGCTATTTTCTCATCTGAGCTCACTCGCACTATCTCTCATTCGAGAGAGAAAGAAGATATGCTTGCTGCTCTTAGTCGTTCATCTGCTGTAATCGAGTTTACTCTAGATGGAATAATTCTGAGTGCTAACGATAATTTTTTAAATGCAATGGGGTACTCTAAAAGCCAAATACTAGGTAAGCACCATAGTATCTTTTGCGATCCAGAAGAGGCAAATTCAAATTCTTACAAAGAGTTTTGGTCAGAGTTAAAGGGGGGGCGCTTTATCTCTGACCGCTTTAAAAGAATAGATAGTTATGGCAATGAAGTATGGCTTGAAGCTTCTTATAACCCTATTCATGATGAAAATGGAGATTTATATAAAGTTGCTAAGTTCGCGACTGTCATTACAGAACAAATGAGAAGAGAGCAAGCTATTTCAGAAACAGCTGGCATTGCTTACGATATCTCAAAACAAACTGACTCTGATGCAGAAAATGGTTTAGGTGTTGTAAAGCAAACTATCTCAACTATGAATGCGCTTTCTAAGAAACTTGAAACTGCGAGCGAAGGCATTAATAAACTTGATGTACAATCAGCAAAAGTGTCTCAGTTGGTTGAAAGTATTAAAGGAATAGCAGATCAAACAAACTTATTAGCACTTAATGCTGCAATAGAGGCTGCAAGAGCGGGTGAGCAAGGACGTGGTTTTTCAGTTGTCGCAGACGAAGTAAGACAATTAGCATCAAGAACGAGCTTAGCTACAGAGCAGATAATTAGTGTGGTTGCAGAAAACAAAGTACTCACTCAGGACGCTGTAACCCAAATTGAAGCTAGTTTAGTAGAAGCCAAAGATGCATTGGATTTATCTAATAGTGCAGGTAATGTAATCGATGACATTCAAAAAGGCGCAAAAGAAGTAGTTGAGGCTGTAGGCCAATTTAAAACAAACCTTTAATTTAGCTATCACAACTTGAGAGAGACTGAACAATGTGACTAAATCAAGTCAGTCTCTCAGTTATAAATTTTTCTATCGAGTATTGCAAAGCGAGCAACAATGCTTACATCCATCAACATTTGAATATTTGGTTTTTGCTTTCTCTACTGCATCTTTGCAACTATGAAAGAAACCTAAATCAGTGCGGTCTGTTATCAAGTTGAAGTACGGGCATGACTCTGTATGTACTTAATGTTCACCTGTGTTTTGGGCGTTATCGTTAATGTAATAATGTTTCAAAATACCTTCCTAAATTATCCATTTTGTTTTATTACATAGTTAATAGTATTACTTACACATTAATTAAAAACTAGCTAATAATTCCAAAGAACCAGTTTAATATACAAAAAAATAATATTTTAAGACTAATAAAAAAGTGTGTCGCAAATTTACTGTTTTAGCGTTATTGTTAGTAGGTACAAAGTATTGAGGGGAACCCTAAATGGACAATTGCAGCGTTCTTATCATTGATGATGAAGAAATTAATACCTTACAGCTGGAGCATGCTTTAGAAGGAATTGGAGATATTTCAACTTCTAACAACAGCTCTGAAGCAATACTGCTGATTGAAAAAATTAGACCAGACATTTTGATTCTTGATTTAGAAATGCCTAAAGTCAGTGGTTTTGACATTTTAGAAGTGATACAGCAAAAGCCTATTTTGGCACATATTAGAACTGTTGTCATTACATCTCACAGCGATCCTGCGATTGAAGAAAAAGCCTTATCTTTAGGCGCGATAGACTTTATTTCTAAACCGCTAAACCTCAGACTCTGTCGAATTCGTATTGAAAATCATATAAAAATAAGAACGCAAGAAAAGGTATTACAGCTAACACAAGAAGAACTATTTGCTGAAAAAGAGCAGTTGAGAATTACGATAGATTCGATTGCAGATGCAGTTATTTCTACTGATAAAAACGCAAATATTGTGTACATGAACCCTGTAGCACAAAGACTAACAGGATGGTCACAAACTGCAGCAAAAGGTCGCCATATTGAAGAAGTCATGAAGTTATGCGACGCGACAACTAAAAAACCGTCCATTAATCCTTTATCTGTAGCTTTAAAAGAAAATAGACCTGTCGCCATGGCTTTAAATACGCAATTGATTAGTAAGCAAGGAATTGAACATCGAGTTGAAGACAGCGCAGCTCCAATTCTTGATAAAAACCATAATCAATGCGGCGCTGTTATGGTATTTCAAGATGTGAGCGAAGCCTTAGCTATGTCAATGCAGATGACATATCTATCTCATCATGACCAATTAACATCATTACCAAATAGAGTGTTACTTCACGATAGACTATCTCAAGGCATTGCCAGAGCTGCTTTTAATGACACTAAATTAAGCTTAATGCTACTTGACCTAGATAAGTTTAAGTTTATTAACGATGCCTTAGGGCACCATATTGGTGATGAGATAATTGCACATATTGGTCATAGTTTAGACCGATTTGCATGTAACGACATTACTGTTGCTCGTGTTGGTGGGGATGAGTTTGCACTAGTTGTTCCTCACTCTTCTAACTCATTAAGTTTAGAGCCATTAGTCAGTCAGGTTCTTAGTGTTATTAGCAAGCCATTTAGGTCTGGTGGTGAACAACATATTCTCTCTGCAAGCTTGGGGATAAGTGTGTATCCCGATGATGCTACAAGCGTTGAAGAGATGCTTCGCCATGCAGACTCCGCAATGTATAAAGCAAAAAACGAATCTGCAAACAGTTACTTCTATTTTAGTGATGATTTACAGGTTGAAATGAATAGGCGTCTTGAGGTTGGAAATAAACTTAGAAAGGCATTAGATGAAAATGATCTCGACGTTCATTATCAACCTAAATATGATTTAAACACTGACACACTGATTGGTGTAGAAAGCTTAGTTCGTTTAAAAGATGGACAAGGTGGCTTTATTTCTCCAGTTCATTTTATTGAATATGCAGAGGAGACAGGGCTTATTTTTCGCTTAGGAGAACAAGTTCTAGAAAAAAGCTGTATTGCTGCAAAAAATTGGCTTGATAAAGGTTTCCCTATTAAAGTTGCAGTAAACATATCTGCTAAACAGTTCACAGATACTAAACTTGTAGATACTGTTGCTGAGATTCTTGAAAGAACGCAATTACCTAGCCGTTATTTAGAATTAGAAGTGACAGAATCAGCCTTGATTGATAACTTTGATTATACTGTAAGTCAATTAAAGCTTATTTCTGAAATGGGGGTGAGTATTGCTCTTGATGACTTTGGTACTGGATACTCAAGCCTTTCATATTTAAGATTGTTCCCATTAGATGTGCTGAAAATAGATCAGTCTTTTGTTCGTGATATGCTTGATGATGCTCAAGCATTAAATATTGTTACTACTATAATTGAATTAGCTCACTCTTTAAAACTCCAAATTGTGGCTGAAGGGATTGAAACTTTAGAGCAAAAAGATCGGCTGCAAGAGCTTGGTTGTCAAATAGGCCAAGGTTATTTACTTAGTAAACCATTGAGATTCGACAACGCTGATAAACTAATTCAAACCAGTAAAGCTGAAGGAATATTATGACCTTAAGTTTAAAACCATTATCACAATGTAAAGTATTCATTGTTGATGATGATGAGATGGTCAGGTTAAGTCTAGGTGTTATTTTAGAGGATCATTTTTCCGTGGATGCATACTCTTCTGGTCAGGCTGTTTTAGAAGCCTGTGAGGATTTACTTCCAGATTCGATTTTACTAGATATTAATTTACCGGATATAAGTGGTCTGGATATTTGTAGGCGACTTAAGGCTAAAGCTACATTCGAAAATATCCCAATAATTTTCATCACTTCGACTTACGATACAGAGTGTCAAAATGCATGCTGGGAAGCCGGAGCTACCGATTTTATTGGTAAACCCATCACAGCATCCACGTTGATACATCGTACAAAAAATCACTTAGAGAATAAGCTTCGATTAGAAAAGCTATTACAGCTTACTTATAAAGATTCGTTGACAGGCTTATTTAACCGTCACTATTTGGATTTAGAAGTTACAAACGTTTTTAAACAGACTTCAAGAGAGAGGAAACCGTTCAGCTTACTAATGCTGGATATCGACTTCTTTAAATTATACAACGATCAATACGGGCATCCGCAAGGAGATGCTTGCCTAAAAATAATTGCTGATGTTATTGAGCGGTCTATTCAAAGACCTCAAGATATCGTTATACGATATGGTGGCGAGGAGTTTCTTGTCATACTGCCATTCACTGACTTCGAAGGTGTTAAATTCATATGTGACCGTATATCAACTGAGCTTGAGACGATTAATATCCCGCATGTTAAGTCTATTTGGCGCCGCGCGACAGTCAGTATCGGTGGGGTTATCTATGAGCACCAAAATAAGGTGAGCTTAGGCGAGTTGATTAATTGCGCAGATAAAGCGCTTTATGCGGCTAAAAGTGATGGGCGAAACTGTTTTAGGCTTAGTTTTTGTGATTGATTTAGGCTTTTCTTACTGCTTTTTGTAGAATCCTCAGGAACATAGCCTATACTTTGGAGATTGTTAACTTACCAAGAAATACAATGGAACATTCCCAAAAGCGTCGAGATTTTCTAAAAACACTCGGTGTTGGTGCTGCAGCATCAACACTTGCGTTTAAAGCCCCTTATGTTTTTGCAAAGAACAAAGTAACCCTTCGTGTAATGGGAACACATGTTACGTTGCAAGAAGAGCTTAGACAAAGAGCAATGCGCGAGCTAGGTATAAACATCGAGTTTACGCCTATGGGGAGTGCCGCCGTTTTACAAAAAGCAGCAGCAGACCCTAGTTCTTTTGATTTGTTTGAGCAATGGTCTGACTCTATTAATATTTTGTGGCAAGCAGATGCAATTCAGCCAATCGAGGTTGATAGACTCGTTTATTGGGATGAAATAAACCCACTTACCAAGACTGGCAAAATTGTACCAGATGCAAAGTTAGGCGCAGGCGATTCACCAAACAAGCTTCTTTATGCACAGCCGGATGGTTCGTTAGGAGAAACACCATCCAAATTAATTAGCTTCATGCCATATGTACATAATGTCGATTCATTTGGCTATAACACGAATGTTATTGAAAAAGGTATTCCCTACGAAACAGAATCTTGGGCATGGTTATTAGATGAAAAGAATAGAGGGAAAGTTGCATTAGTGAATGCACCAACAATAGGCATTTTTGACGCTGCTCTAGCTGCTCAAGCTAAAGG